>CAZMML010000199.1:0-6620 GCA_964567335.1 uncultured Nannocystis sp.
GGCCGGGGCCGGGGGCCAGCGCAGGGATGTCTACCGGGACAGGTTTTAGCTCGGCCGAGCCGACCACCACCGGCGGCGCTCCGGGCAGCGACGCGGCGAGCGCGGGCGGGAGCGGCTCGATCGGGGCGAGCAGCGGCGCGGCGGCGTGCGACCCGGCGCACCGCGTCCTCGCCGAGCGCGGCTTCTTGCCCCGCGGCGCCGCGGCGCTCGGCGCAGGGCTCGCGGTGTGCGGCGAGGACCTGTGGTACGTGGCGCTGCCCAGCGAGAGCTCGTGGGGGGTCCGGCTGACGCGCCGCGCGGGCCCCGGTCCGCTCGAGGCGGTGGTCGTCTACCCGGACGAGCCGGACGACGCCGCGTGGTCGGCCAGCCTGGCGCCGCCGCTCGTCAGCGGCGAGGAGCCCGCGGAGGCGATCGTGGCCGCGCCGCTGGCCGGCGAGTTCGCGGTGCGGGTCCGATCGCTGAGCCCCGACGCGGCCGCGACCTACGACCTCGAGCTCACGTGCGCGATCGGCTGCGAGCGCGAGACGACGCGCTTCCCGATCGTGCTCGTGCACGGCTGGACCGGCTTCGAGGCGATAGGGCCGCTGACCTACTTCTTCAACGTGAAGGAGGACCTGGTCGGCCGCGGCTTCCCGCTCGCGGTCGCGGTGCTCGACCCCTACAACAGCTCGGAGGTCCGCTCGGCGCAGCTCGCCGAGCAGGTCGACGCGGTGCTCGCGGAGCAGCGGGCGCGAAAGGTCGACCTGCTCGGGCACAGCCAGGGCGGCATCGACTCCCGCGCGGTGGTCAGCACGCACGGCTACGGCGATCGCGTCTCCGCGCTGGTGTCGATCGGCAGCCCGCACCGCGGCACGTACATCATGGACCTCGCCCTCGGGCTCGCGCCCGGCGGCGTCGAGGACGCGCTGAGCGCCCTGCTGAACCTCGTCGGGGCGGTCACCGAGCAGCAGAAGTCCGACGCCAAGGCGTCCTTCTACTCGCTCAGCGAGGCCCACATGGAGGGCGAGTTCAACCCCGCGAACCCCGACGACGCGCGCGTCCAGTACATCAGCTACACCGGCCGCACCTGCAGCGCGGCGGCCTTCCTCGACCCCGCCAACGACTGCAAGGACCTGGTCGACCCGCTGATCGGGTGGGGCTACGCGATCCTCCAGGGCCCCCGCGGCGACAACGACGGCCTGGTGACCGTCGCCAGCGCGATGTGGGGCGAGTACCGCGGCGAGATGATCGCCGACCACATCGACGAGGTCGGGCAGATCGGCGGGATCACCGACCCGAAGTTCGATCACCTCGAGTTCTACCGGAAGGTCGTTCGCGACCTGGTGGAGGAGCAGCACTGAGGTGAGCGGCGCGCCCCCGGAGCCGCTCGGCGAGCGCGAGCGGGCGCTGCTCGCCCAGGGCCGCCACGAGATCCTCGCCGCGGAGCTCGCGGCGGCCGGCCGCCACGCGCAGGCCGCCTGGACGCTCGAGCAGATCTGGGACTTCGCCGGCGCGCGTGAGCACTACGTCCGCGCCGGGCGCCCGCTCGACGCGCTGCGCGTCGCGATCGAGCTCGGCCGCGGGGACGTGCTCGACGCGAGCGTCGACCTCTTCGCCGCGGCGCCGGCCGAGCAGCGTCAGCAGGCCGCGGCGTTGCTGCAGCGCCGCGGTCGCCACGCCGACGCGGCGCGCGTGCTCGCGTTCGGCGAGCACCGCCCCGAGCAGCGGGCGGCGGCCCTGATCCGCGCGGGCGACCGCGCGGCGGCGGCGCGCGTGCTCGCGGCGGCCGGCCAGGCGCGCGAGGCCCTCGCCGCGCTGGAGCCGCTGCCGGAGCGCCACGGGCCGACGCTGCAGCTCGCGGCGGAGCTGGCCTGGGCGCTCGGCGACGTCGAGGCGGCGGTGCGCCGGGCCCAGGGGGCGATCCGCGCCGGCGACGTCGATCGTCCGGCGCTGCTGCGCCTGCTCTCGCGCGGGCTCGCGGCGCTGGGGCACGAGCTCGCGGCCGAGATCGCGCTGCCAGGGGCGGGCGAGGTGCCGCAGGCCGCCCCCGTGCCGCCGCGCTTCCAGCTCCGCCGCCCGCTCGCGGCCAGCTACGCCGGGGCCGCCTACGAGGCGATCGACCGCGTGACGGCGCAGGAGGTCGAGGTCCACCTGCTGCTCGCGGAGCTGCAGGAGGCCGGCGCGCACGACGTGGGGGTGCAGGACGCGCTGGTCACCTTCCAGCGCCGGGCGGAGGCGGGCCTGGAGCTCGCGCACCCGGCGGTGCGTCCGCTGGTCCTCTTCGACGCCGCCGCCGGCTTGCTGGTGCTGCCGCACGCCGAGGGGCCGGCGCTGCGCTCGCTGATCCGTCCGCCCGGGATGCCGCCGGCGCGCGCGCGGGCGCTGGTCGCCTTCCTGCTCGACGGGCTCGTGGCGGCGCACGCCCGCGGGCTGGTCCACGGGTCGCTGCTGCCGGCGCAGGTGGTCTGCGACGCGGCCGGCCGGCCCCTGCTCGGGCCCTTCGGCGCCGACGCGATCGCGGGCCTGGTAGCGACCCGCACCGGCGCGCTCGAGGAGCTGCTCACGATCACGGCCCCCGAGGTGCGCACCGGCGCCGCGGCGACCGCCGCGAGCGACGTGTTCAGCGCGGCGGCCCTCTTCGCGGCGCTCGTCACCGGGACCCTCGGGGCCGGGCCCGCCGCGTTGCCGCCCGCGGAGCGCGCGCTGGTCGAGGCGGCGCTCGCGGAGGATCCGGCCCGCAGGCCCGACGCGGCGGGGCTGCTGATCGGGATGCGGCGGCGGGTGGTCGACATCCGGGATCTGTCTCTGGAGCCGTTGCCAGGAGGCCAGGAACCAGGAGCCATGGCTGAAGAGACCGGGCTCTCGGCGCAGGGGGTCGCGGTCGAGGCGGCCGCGAGCTGGACCGAGGAGGCGCTCGAAGCGGTGCTGGCGTGCGACGCCCCGGCGCTGCAGCCGGTGCTCGACCGCCAGGGGCGCCGGGTCGCCCTGGCCCCCTGGCCCGAGGGGTGCCGGCGCCTCGGCGACGGGGCGTCCTTCGCGGAGCTGGCCCGCGGGACGCTGGCGGAGCTCCCGGCCGCCGGGGCCGCCGCGCTCGCGCCGCGCCTGCGTGCGAGCGCGGGGGTGGTGACGCCCGCGGGCGAGTGGATGCTGGCGCTCGACGACGTCCTGGTCGTCTGACGCGCGCCGTCGAGCCGTGCTATGAGCGCGCCATGGCGCGAAAGTCCAAGATCGAGTCCACGATCCCCTCCTTCGGCGCTCTGACCGAGAAGAAGCTCCGTTCCCTCGGGCAGAAGCTCGACAAGCTCCTGGACGCCAACGGCTTCAAGCACGGGAACCTCCTGCGCAAGCAGGAGGGCGACTCGCAGGAGCTGGTGTGGCACCTGGCCCGCCACGGGCTGATCCTGCAGGAGGTCATCAGCGCCGGGATCCTGCGCGAGCTCAGCGAGTACATCCCAGCGTCGGTCAGCGCCGCGGACGTGATCGCGGTGCTGCGCCGCCTGCCGCCCGACCTCGCGGCGCTCGAGCGCGGCGCCGCGGCCGGCTGGGCGATGCTCACGCCGGGGATGCTCTTCCAGGTCGACGCGCTGGTGGTCCACGCGTACTGCCGCGACGCCGCGGCGCTCCTGGCGGCGCGCGCGGAGCTCTCGCCCAACCTGCAGCTCGCCATCGACTTCGTCCACCGCCGCGCGGGCGAGGCGATCAGCCCCGAGAGCGCGGCGACGCTCCACCAGCACCTGGTCAGCCAGCACTGCGCCCACGGCCTCGCGCTCAACATCGACGTGCCCTGGATCATCCGCGGCGTCCGCAAGGAGCGCCGGCTGGCCAACACCGACGAGGTGATCGCGCTCGCGGGGCTCTTCGCGCCGCCCCACGCGTGGGGCGAGGCGGTGCTCGCGTGGCTGCTGCCGCGGGTGGCGACCTTCCGCGGCGAGGCGGACGCGCTCAGCGAGCGCGCCCACGCGGGCCTCCGCCTGGCCTCACTGACCGACCTGATCTACCTGTACGGCGACGGCTGGTGGAACCCCGCGTCGCTCCTGCGGGTGCTCGACGCCCGCGCGGAGCGGCCGGCCGCGCTCTTCGCCGCCGCGGCGCGTCTGTGCGCGGAGGGGACGGCGCCCTTCCGCGGGGCGACGCCGCAGGTGCAGGACAAGAAGGCCCCGCCGCTGCGCGAGGACGAGGACGAGGATGAGGGCGGGGGGGACGACTACGACGAGTACGGCGGCTACGACGACGACGAGTCTGGCGACCCCGAGGACGCGGGCGAGCCCGAGATCGAGGACGCGGCCGGCGACAACGAGCGGGTCCGCGGGCTGGCGACGGTGCTCACGCTGGTGGGCATCGAGCGGGCGCTCGCGGCCGGAGAGGCGGTGCCGGAGACGGTCGACGCGGCGATCGACTTCCACCGCGTCTACGCCAGCGACCCCCAGTTCGTGCTTCGCCTGCGGTCCGCGATCTCGGGGCTCGGTCCGCGCCGCGCCCACGCGCTCACGCGGGCGCTGCTGGCACAGCAGTTCTACTTCGGCAAGGCGATCGCGCTCTGCGACCTGTGCCTCGACCCGGCGTTGGTCGAGGAGGTGGTGGCCCGCATCGACGCGGGCGACTACGGGGTCGAGTCCGACCTGCTCGGCTTCTGCAGCCTGGCCGTGGTGCCGGCGGTGGCGGCCCGCGCCGCCGCGCAGGCGGACCCGAAGAAGGCCGAGCGCTGGTGGGAGGGGCTCCTCTACGTGTTCGCCCGCGCGTCGGCGGCGGGGGAGACCTGGGCACCCGACCTCGACGCCCACATCCACCTCGAGCACGTGTCTTTCTCCTATGGGGCGAGCAAGGTCGATCCGGTCCTGGCGATGCTCGGACGGCTCCCGCTCCCGCGCTACGCGAAGGTGATCGCCACCAACACGCCGCGCTGCGCCGCGGAGCCCTGGCGCCTGGTCCGCGCGCTGCGGGCCGACGCCCCGGAGGCGCTCCAGGAGCAGGTCTTCGCGGCCCTCGCGTCGCGGCCGGCGACGATCAAGTCCGGCTCCCTCGGCGAGGCCCTGCGCTCGCTGGGGAAGGCGATCGTGCCGCCGATGCTCAAGGCCTTCGCCGACACGCCCGCGGAGAACACGATGATGCGGGAGATCGAGCGCGCGCTCGCGCCGGAGGCGTTCGCGGAGTTCACGGCGCGCCTCGGGAAGGCGATCGAGACGCCGAGCGAGGAGCTGCGGCGACTGGCGGCCAGCGCGCCTGGCCCGAAGGTCCGGATCTACGTGCTCGCCCGGGGAGAGGGGGAGGTGCCGGCCGACGCGGTGGCCCGGATCGGCGGCCGCCCGCGTGGGGTGCGAGACGCCTCGGCGCCGGCGTTCCGCGGCGAGCCGATGACCCACATGCTGACGCTCGACCTGGCCGCGCTGCCCGAGCTCGCGGCGCGCCGCCCCGGCGCGCGATCGGTGTCGCTCTACCTGCCAGACCCCGACGAGGGGACGCATCACCGCTCGGGCGCGCTGGTGTGGACGCCGGCGGCGGAGCTCGGGTCGGCCCCCGGCTCGACCGAGGACGCTTCGCCGCTGGTGGTGGAGGCGTTCGACGTGCCGGCCCAGATCGTCGCGGGCGGCGAGCGCGACGCGGTGCTCGATCGGGTGCGTTCGATCGTGTATCGCTCGCACGGCTACGTCGGCGGAGGGCCGCTGTGGCTGCAGGACGGGCCCGAGGGGCTCGACCCAGGGTTCATCCTGCAGTTCGACGAGGGGCTCTGCTCGCTCAACCTCGGCGACATGGGCGTGATGTACGTGTTCGACGGGCACATCACGTGGCAGTGCCACTGAGCGGCGCGCTCAGCCCGGCGGGTTGACGACGAGGTTGAGGCCGGCGCCGGTCATGTCGCTGTAGGTGTAGGGCTGGTTGAGGCCCATGACCTGCAGGACGACCTGGTAGGTGTCGGGGTCGACCTTGTAGGCCCAGCCGCCCTGGTCGACGACCCACACGAAGCCCTCGGCGTCGATGCTGATGCCGACCGGGGTCTGGGCGCCGGGCAGCGGGACGTCGGGGGCGAGGATCGTCTTGGTGGTGGTGTCGACGACGACCATGCCGGCGGGGAAGCCGTTGTGGGCGATGAAGGCGCGGCCCATCTGGTCGACCTGGATCCCGCGCAGGCAGCCGGGGCCGTTGCCGACGTTGGTCCATGCCTGCGTGGCCGGATCGAGGTGGTAGATGATCGCGTCGCAGCCGGCGACCCACAGCTCGCCCTTCGCGTCGAGCGCCATGCCGTAGAAGGAGGGGAAGCCGGGGTACTGGTAGACGGTCGGCTGCAGGGTGACGGCGTCGATCTTGGCGGCGGGGCCGGTCGACCAGCCGGTGACGAAGAAGTCGCCGCTCTTGTTGACGGCGCCGCCGTAGGGGCCCCAGTTGTTGCCGCTCCACGGGATCGTGACGGTCTCCTCCATCGCCCCGGTGGCGCCGTTCAGGCGCTCGAAGATGCCGATGTTCTGGCCGAGGCTGTAGTAGCCGACCCACAGCGGCGGGTCCTTGACGGGGCACTTGTCGGGGCTGATCTCGCCGACCCACGCGAGCGGCCGCGGGCCCTCGTTGTAGGCCAGCGGATCGGTCGGCGTCGGGTGGTGCCACAGGACGCACTCGTCGCCGCCCCACGGCTTGACGTCGCCGGGGCC
>CAZMML010000200.1:0-6594 GCA_964567335.1 uncultured Nannocystis sp.
CGGGGGGTGGGGCGGGGGCGCGGTCCGACCGGGGAGAGATCGGCCGGCCCCTCCGAGGGGATCGCGGCGGGTCGGGCCCGGCGGTCGCGGGCGAGGAGGGCGAGGCCGAGGAGGGCGACGAGGGCGGCGCCGAGGAGCCCGAGCAGGTACATGACGAGGCCGAAGCTGGCCCCGGGGCCAGCGAGGGCGGCGCCCGGGAGGAAGAGCTGGAGCGCGAGGGCAGCGCCGAGGTGGAAGCTGCCGGTCTGGGCGGGGCCGCCGGGGAGCTGGATGCTGAGGCCGATGAGGGCGACGATCGCGGTGGCCTCGGCGGGCCCGAGCGCGAGGCCGCAGGCGCCGAGGACGAGCCAGAGCTGCAGGACGGTGAGGCCCCAATAGAAGATCGAGGCCGCGACGAGGCGCAGGCCGCGGGTGGTGGTGAGGAGCGGCCGGAGGGCGCGGGCGAGGTGGAGGAAGAACTCGGCGAGGCGGGCGCCCAGGAGGGCGCGCATGGGAGCGGCGAGGCGTGCGATCCAGGCGCCCGGGGCGAGGCCGAGGAGGCCGAGCGCGAGGGCGAGCGCGCCGAAGGCGGCGCCCGAGAGGAGGCCGAGGTGACGGGCGGCGTCGGCGAGCTCAGGGCTGTAGGTGCCCGAGAGCGCGAGGCCGAGGAAGAGCATGGCGACGATCAGGAGGCCGTCGAGGAGGCGCTCGGAGGCGATGGCGGCGACGGCCTCGGCGAGCCCGAGGCCGGGGACGCCGGCGCGCGCGAGGATCAGCGGCCGCGAGAGCTCGCCGAGCCGTAGCGGCAGCAGCATGATCACGAGCGCCGAGACGAGGCCCGAGCCGTAGAGAAGGTCCGAAGAGACAGGTACGCCGGGCGGCAAGGCGTGGCGCAGGCGGCCGGCGCGGGCGAAGCCGTAGGGCAGGTGGAGGAGGGCGGCGAGGGCGAGGAGGCCGGGCCGCGGGAGGTGGAAGACGTCGGGCCAGAGCGGGACCTGCCCGGAGGCGAGCCAGAGGAGGAGGGCGGCGCCGAGGAAGGAGAGGCCCCACGCGAGGGCGCGGCGGCGCGGGGCGGCGGGCTCGGGCACGCGCGGCACCTTAGCAAGGGGCCGCGCGCGCGGCGAGCGGGCGAGGGCCCGCTCGCCGAGGGCCGCTCAGGCGGCGCGGAAGGTGACGAGGGGTTCGCCCTCGGGGCCCTCGGTGGCGTCGGCGGCGACGGTCTGGCCGGCGCGGATCTTGCCCGAGATGATGTCGCTGGCGAGCGGGTCGAGGATGAGGCTCTGGAGCAGGCGCTTGAGCGGGCGGGCGCCGTAGGTCGCGTCGTAGCCGCGCTCGGCGAGGAGGCGCTTGGCCCGTTCGCTGACCTCGAGCTTGATCTCGCGGGCGGCGAGGCGGGCGGCGACGCGGCGGAGCTGGATCTCGAGGATCCCCATCATGTCGGCCTGACGCAGCGCGTGGAAGCTGAGGATGCCGTCGAGGCGGTTGAGGAACTCGGGGCGGAAGTGGCGCCGGAGCACCTGCTCGCGCGCCTGCTCGAGCGCCTTGCCGGTGAGGCCCTGGGCGAAGAGCTCGCTGCCGATGTTGCTGGTCATGAGGATGATGGTGTTGCGGAAGTCGACCACGTGGCCCTGGCTGTCGGTGAGGCGACCGTCGTCGAGGACCTGCAGGAGCAGGTTGAAGACCTCGGGGTGGGCCTTCTCGATCTCGTCGAGGAGCACGACGCTGAAGGGCCGGCGGCGGATCGCCTCGGTGAGCTGGCCGCCCTCCTCGTGACCGACGTAGCCGGGCGGGGAGCCGATCAGGCGCGAGACGGAGAACTTCTCCATGTACTCGCTCATGTCGATGCGGGTGACGTGGCGCTCGTCGTCGAAGAGGAATTCGGCGAGCGCCTTGGCGAGCTCGGTCTTGCCGACGCCGGTGGGGCCGAGGAAGAGGAAGGAGCCGATCGGGCGCGCGGGGTCGGAGAGGCCGGCGCGGGCCTGGCGGACGGCCTGAGCGACGCGGCGGACGGCCTCGTCCTGGCCGACGACGCGCTTGCCGATGTTCGCCTCCATCTCGAGGAGCCGCGCCGTCTCGCTCTCCAGCATCTTGCTGACGGGGATCCCGGTCCAGCGGCTGACGATCTGGGCGATGTCCTCGTCGGTGACGACCTCGCGGACGAAGGACTCCTTGGTCTTCGCGGCCTTCTCGAGCGCGGCCCTGGCGGCGTCGCGCTGCTTCTCGAGGGCGCGGAGCGTGCCGTAGGTGAGCTCGGCGACGCGGTCGTAGTTGCCGGAGCGCTCGGCCTTGGTGGCCTCGCCCTTGACGTTCTCGATCTGCTCCGAGAGCGACTTGATCTCGCGGACGCGGTCCCGCTCGGCTTGCCAGCGCGAGCGCAGCCCGGCGACCTCCTCGCGGAGCGAGGCGAGCTCGGCCTCGACCTCGCCGAGGCGCTTCCTGACGACGTCGCTCTTGTCCTCGCGGAGCAGCGCCTGCCGCTCGATCTCGAGGCGGGTCACCTTGCGCTCGCGCTCGTCGATCGGGAGCGGGACGCTCTCGACCTCCATCTTCAGGCGGGCGGCGGCCTCGTCGACGAGGTCGATCGCCTTGTCGGGGAGGAAGCGGTTCTGGATGTAGCGGTGGCTGAGCTTGGCGGCGGCGACCATCGCGGCGTCCTGGATCCGGATGCCGTGGTGGGCCTCGAACTTGTCGCGGAGGCCGCGGAGGATCGCGATCGCGTCGTCGACGGTGGGCTCGTCGATCATCACCGGCTGGAAGCGGCGCTCGAGCGCCTTGTCCTTCTCGATGTGCTTGCGGTACTCGTCGAGGGTGGTGGCGCCGATGCAGCGCAGCTCGCCGCGCGCGAGCGCGGGCTTGAGCATGTTGGCGGCGTCCTGAGCGCCCTCGGCCTTGCCGGCGCCGACGAGGGTGTGGAGCTCGTCGATGAAGAGGACGATCTTTCCGCCCGCGGCGGCGACCTCCTTGAGGACGGCCTTGAGGCGCTCCTCGAACTCGCCGCGGTACTTGGCGCCAGCGACGAGGGCGGCGAGGTCGAGCTGGAGGAGCTTGCGGTCCTTGAGGCTCTCCGGGACGTCGCCGCTGGCGATCCGCTGGGCGATGCCCTCGGCGATGGCGGTCTTGCCGACGCCGGGGTCGCCGATGAGGACGGGGTTGTTCTTGGTGCGCCGGGAGAGGACCTGGAGCGCCCTGCGGATCTCGACGTCGCGGCCGATCACCGGGTCGAGCTTCTGCGCGCGCGCGGCGTCGGTGAGGTCGCGGCAGTACTTGCTGAGGACCTCGTACTTCTCCTCGGGGCTCTCGTCCTGGACGGTCTGGTTGCCGCGGATCTCCGCGAGCGCCGAGAGGAGGAGCTCGCGGTTGCCGCCGAGCTTGCCGAGGAGCTCGGCGGCGCGGACCTTCTGCTTGCCGGCCTTGGGGTTGAAGCACGCGAGGATCAGGTGCTCGGTGCTGAGGAAGCGGTCGTGGAGCTGTTCGGCCTCGCCGGCGGCGAGGTCGAGCAGGTCGCGGAGCTCCTGCGAGGGCGGCGGCACCTCGCCGCCCTGGACGCGGGGCTGACGGGCGAGCTCGCCCTGGACCGCGCGGGTGACGGCGGTGCCGTGGATCCCGGCGCGCTCGAGCAGCGGGAGCGCGAGGCCGCCGTCCTGCTGAAGCCCAGCCATCAGGAGGTGCAGGCTCGAAAACTCGGGGTGGCCGAGCTCGCGGCTCATGGCCTGCCCGTGCGCGATTGCCTGGCGGGTCTTGACGGTGGCGGTCTCGGGGTTGAAGTGCGCCATGGGGTCTCCGGTGCGCTCTAGCCTGAGCACCAGCGACAACTTGGCAACGCGAAGCCTTTGCCGCGCAGGGCCCGGCTTCCTCACAGGACCTGGGGCTTGTGGAGGCCCGGCGCGGGCTCATGTTGAGCTTTTCTCGCGCAGGAGTTGCACGCACCCGAGTTCCCGGGCAGCTTGAGGGGGCGCATGTCTCGCACGCCCGTCGCCTCGTTGATCGCAGCCTCCCTCCTCGTATCGTGCGGGTCGCCCGCCCCGAAGCAGGCGGAGGCCGCGGTAGCGAAGGCGGCGCGTCAACCGGGGGTGCAGAGCGACGGAGAGGTCGTCTCGGCCGTGGCCTGGTTCGAGGGGGACTTCGAGGGGGGGCTCGCGGCGGCGAAGGCCGCCGGCAAGCTGGTGCTCCTGGACGTCGGGGCGTACTGGTGCCCGCCCTGCCGCAAGCTGGACGAGGAGGTGTTCGTGCGGCCGGACGTCGGGGCGGCGCTCTCGGAGCTCTTCGTCGCGCTCCACGTGGACGCGGAGAAGGGCGAGGGCCCGGACCTCGTGGCGCGCTACAAGGTGCAGGCCTACCCGACCTTGTTGGTGCTCGAGGCGAACGGTGCGGAGAAGGGCCGCCTGGTCGACGCGATGGAGCCGCAGGCGCTGACGAAGGCGCTCGCGGCGATCGCCGCGGGGGGGAGCGCGCTGTCGGAGCTCGAGCGGAAGGTCGCGGCGGCGCCGGACGATCTCGCGGCGCGCTACGAGCTCGCGTCGGCGTACGCGCTCGCGGCGCGCCGCGAAGAGGCAGAGGCGGAGCTCTCGCGTGTGATCGCGGGCGACCCCGACAACGCGAAGGGGCTCGCGGCGAAGGCGATGTCCGATCGCGCGGCGCTCCTGGTGGCGAAGCTCGACCGCGACCCGGAGCGTGCGATCGCGCTGTTCAAGGAGCTGCAGCAGAAGTTCCCGAAGGCGAAGGAGAGCGTGCGCGCGTACCGCTCGATCGGCCGCGAGCTGCACAAGCTCGGGCGCGACGACGAGGCGGTCGCAAGCCTCGAGGCGATGGTCGCGACGGAGCCGGACAACGTCGACCTGAAGGCGAGCTTCGGGTGGTTCTCCTTCCGTGAGCGCTGCCGACCGGAGGCGGGGCTCAAGGCGGTCGACGAGGGGATCGCTCAGGCGGCTGGCAACGCCGAGCTGTACTATCTGCGCGCGGAGCTGCAACACCTGCTCGGCCGCCGGGCCGACGCGTTGACGGCGATCCGAGAGGCGGCGCGGATCGAGCCAGAGTCGGCGTTCTACAAGCGACAGGTGCGACGCTTCGCCGAGCTCTCAGGAGGGGCATGATGAGCGCGATCGGGGTGTGGGCGTTGGCAGCGACGGTCGCGGCGGCGCCCCCGTTGGAGCTCGACGAGGCGCCCGGCGGCTACTATCAGCTCGGCGAGTCACGCGAGCGCGAGCCGGCCGACGGCGAGAACAAGGTGTTCACCGGCGGTCTCCTGTTCCCGCTCGGCCTCCTGCGCGCGGGCGCTGGCGCGGGGATGGCCGTCATGTCGTCGCCGGCCTACTGCAAGCGGATCTACGGGCCGACCACGGCAGACGCGACCTGCAACGGTCTGAAGATCTACGGCTTCGTCGGGGTCGGGATCGGCGGGCTCATGGCGGTGACAGGCGCGGTGCTCCTGGCCTGGGGCCTCACGCAGCGGGCGCGACACGCAAAGTGGATGACGGATCACGGTGTGGCGCTCGCCCCGCTCGGGGGGCGCGGTGCGTACGGACTTTCACTCGGCTTCCGCTTTTGAAGCCGCGCGTCGGTCGTCTGTCCGCGGGGCGCGCGGCGCAGATCTGCCCGCTTGCGGTGGGTGCGGGGGGGGCGACTCGCCTGTATAGTGGACCGGCGCTCGCACGACGGGCAGGGCTCACCGCTGCCCCTGGACGGGTCGCTCCGAAAAGACCTCCTCACTTCCACCACCTCTTCGAAGGAACCTCAGCTTATGAAGCGCAGCGCGTTGTTCTTGAGTCTCGTGACGGCCGGATCGTTCGGGTGTTCTGACGACTCGCCTCCGACCACGGGAACGACCAGCACCACAGGGATCATGACGCTCCCGCTGACGGACGGGATGACCGGTACGTCGACGACCGACAACCCGACGTCGACCGAGCCGACGACGGCGGCGACCATGACGGCGGGTACGGCGGGCCAGTGCATGGTCGACGACGACTGCATGGATGGGTTCGTGTGCATGGCCGGGAAGTGCGAGTTCGACCCGAACGACTGCGGCGAGGCGGTCATCAAGGTCCCGATCGTGACCCCCAACGTCATGCTCGTGGCGGACAAGTCGGGGTCGATGGTCGCCAACCCGGCCGGCTACTGGGACCACGACAACGACGACCCCGACAACGACGGCCTCCAGGCCGACATGATGACCCCCGCGACGCCGAAGATCACGCGGTGGAACTCGCTCTACGACACGACGAAGTTCATCGTCGACACCTTCGACAACTCGATGAACCTCGGCCTGACGCTCTTCCCCTCGAAATCGGCCGTCGCCGACTACAGCGCCGCCGCGTGCCCGGTGAACATGACGCCGGAGGTGAAGGTCGCGCCGATGAACGGGGCGAACGTGCTTGCGGCGATGCCGGGGGCGACCGACACCTCGCTCAAGGGCGGCACGCCGGCCGCGAAGGGGCTCAAGGCCGGGATCGCGGAGCTGGAGTCGATCGTGACCGACCAGCCGTACGCGTTCGTGAACGCGTCGGCGCGGAAGAACCGCACGTCGAGGCCCGGTGACCCGATGTACGGCCGCAGGATCCAGCCGGTCTGGATCCCCGTGAAGACGTACATGATGATCCACGCCCACAGCATCAGCCG
>CAZMML010000201.1:0-6593 GCA_964567335.1 uncultured Nannocystis sp.
GTCATAGACGATGTCGCTGTCCCAGCGCCGCTGGGCCTCGCGGCGCGCGGGCGCGGGCGCGGGCGCGGGCGCGGGGTCTCTGCGCGCGGCGGCCCCGGGGACGCGACCGCGGACGGAGTCGGGCGGGAGGTCGCGGAGGTAGCGCGAGGGCACGCCGACGAAGTCCTGGTTGTAGAGGCGCCGATAGCGGGCCCAGGTGACCACGAGCTGGCGCTTGGCCCGCGTCACCGCGACGTAGGCGAGGCGGCGCTCCTCCTCGAGCTGGCGGTGCTCGTCGGGCCTCAGGCGCCGGTCCTCGGCGCGGGCGAGCTCCTCGCACTGGATCACCCGCGCGTGGGGGAACACCTTCTCCTCCATGCCGGTGAGGATCACTTTCTCGAACTCGAGCCCCTTCGCGCTGTGGATCGTCATCAGGCGCACGCCCTTGACGGCGCGCCCGTCGCCGTCCGCGTCGCCGACCAGGCTGACCTGCTCGAGGTAGTCGGCGAGCCCCTGGCCGGGGTTGTCGGCCGCGAACTCGGCCAGCGCGCCGACGAATTCGTCGAGGTTCTCGACCCGCGCCTCGCTCTCCTCGCTGCCCTCCTTGACGAGCGCGTCGCGGTAGCCCGTGACCTCCAGGACCTCCTGCGCGAGCTCGTCGAGCGGGAGCGCGGCGTCCTGGAGGCGCGCGGCGAGCCCGTCGATCATCGCCACGAAGGCCGCGAGCTTGCGCGCCGCGGCCGCGGTGACGCCGGCCTTGTCGGCCTCGCGGGCGGCCGCCAGGAGCGGGATCTGCTTCTCGGTCGCGTAGGCGCTGAGCTTGCCGACCGTGGTGTCCCCGATCCCGCGCCCGGGCTCGTTGACGATCCGCGCGAAGTCGAGGTCGCTCGCCGGGTTGAGGAGGAGGCGGAGGTAGGCGATGAGGTCCTTGACCTCCTTGCGGTCGAAGAACTTGAGGCCGCCGTAGATCTCGTAGCGCATGCCCTCGGCCATCAGCACCTGCTCGATGATCCGCGACTGCGCGTGGGTCCGGTAGAACACGGCGATCTCGTCGGGCGGGACGTCCTCGTTGAGCGCGTCGAGGATCTCCGCGAGCACGCGCCGCGCCTCGTCGAGCTCGTGCTGGCACTCGCGCACGACGACCCGCTCGCCCTCGCCGAGGTCGCTCCACAGCGTCTTGCCGTGGCGCCCCTGGTTGCGGCGGATGATCGCGTCGGCGCAGCGGAGGATGTGGCCGGTGCTGCGGTAGTTCTGCTCGAGGCGGATGACCTGACAGCCCGGGTTGCGCTCGGGGAAGCCGAGGATCTGGGTCACGTCGGCGCCGCGCCAGCCGTAGATCGCCTGGTCGTCGTCGCCGACGACGCAGAGCTGGGCGCGCGTGGCAAGCAGCTCGACGAGGCGCGCCTGCACGGGGTTGGTGTCCTGGTACTCGTCGACGACGACGTGCAGGAAGCGCCGCCGCAGGCCCACCACGGGGTCGACGTCGGCGAGCTGGGCGCCCGGGCGCGGCGCCTGCTGACCGGCGCCCTCGAGCAGCTTGACCGCGAGCACCAGCAGGTCGCCGAAGTCGGCGGCGTCGGCGGCGCGGAGCAGGGTCTGGTAGCGGCGGCCGAGCTCCTTCGAGATCCGGGTGATGTAGCCGTCGAGGCCGAGCTCGTCGAGGGCCGCGACGTCGAGGCCGCGGTTCTTCACCTGGTCGAGGTAGCCGAGGACCGCGCGCGGGGTCAGCCGCTCCTCGTCGCGGTTGAACTCCTTCATCACGCGCTTCATCAGGCGCACCTGGTCGTCGGCGTCGTAGATGGCGAAGTTCCGGGAGAGCCCGACGGGCTCGCCGAGGCGGCGCAGGATCCGGGCGCAGATCGAGTGGAAGGTGCCGACCCAGAGCTGGGTGACGTCGACCTGGTCGCCGCGGAGCGCGGCGATCCGGCCGCGCATCTCGGCGGCGGCCTTGTTGGTGAAGGTGACGGCGAGGATCCGCCAGGGCGGGACGCCCTCGTCGATGAGGGACGCGACCCGGTGGGTGATCACCCGGGTCTTGCCGGTGCCGGCGCCGGCGAGCACGAGGAGCGGGGAGTTGCGGTGCGCGACCGCCGTCTGCTGGACCGCGTTGAGCTGCACGGGCCGCCTATACCATGGGGCGCGGCGCGAACGCGAACCGCACCGCGCGCACCGCGAGCTCGACCCGGAGGTCGGGCCGCCGCGGCTCCTCGCCGGCGGCCGGGAGCTCGGCGATCTTCGTCGGCCGCACCTGCAAGAGCTCGACGGTGAAGCCGACGCTCGGCAGGCCGAAGCTGACGCTGGCGGCGCGCCCGTTGCTCCGCCCCGCCTCGACGTTCTGCAGCCAGCGAACGAAGCCGTGGGCCTTGCCCTCGGGGAGGATCAGCGCCAGCGGGTCGATCTGCAGCGGCCCGACGCGGCGGACTCGGATGCCCTCGTCGCCGCGGACCCGCTCGATGCGCTGGCGGATCAGCGGGCCCTCGATCCGTCGCACCTGGCTGCACGCCTCCTCGAGGCCGTCGATGTGCAGCGCGACCTCCGTCGCCAGCGCCGGCTTGCGGGTGTCGACCGCCTCGCCGCGGATGTAGCCCTCGTCGTAGGTGCGGCGCGAGCTGAGCGGGCTGAACTTGACCCGCACCTTGGTGCGCTCGGCCTCGCCGGCGTCGTGCGCGGGCAGGGCGATCTCGGTGATCACGCCGCCGATGAAGCCGAGGCGGCTGACCTCGGAGAAGCCGTCGTCGGCGAGGATCAGCGCGCCGTCCTCGGAGCAGGGCTCGTCGCCCAGCGAGGCGGCGACCCAGCGGTAGAAGGCCTCCGGCATGCCGGGCCAGCAGCGCAGGGCGAGCTCCTCGTAGCGCGGGCCCCGGCCCGCGCCGCCGACCTCGCCGACGGCGAGCGCGCCGGCGACGTCGGTGAGCCAGCCGCAGTGTCGACCCTGCAGCTCGAGGGCGTACTTGTTCGAAGTCGGCCCGCGCTTTTGCCCCGCGCTCGTCACGGTGAGCCTCGACGTTAGCACGCCGCTCTGCGGGCCCTCGGGCCGCCCGAAGCGGAAACGTCTCGCGACGAGGCGTGATCCGAGGGCCGGTGCGCGGCCCCGCGTGGGGCCTGCGGACACTCGTCCGAGCGAGAGAACTTCAGGACAGCCCGAGGTCCTCGAGCGCGCACGCGGCGGCGTTGTGGCCCGCGCAGCCGATCACCGCGCCGGCGGGGTGGGTGCCTGAGGACGCGGAGTAGAGGCCGACGATCGGCTGGCGGTGGGGCACGCGGTCGTCGAAGCCGTAGCTGTTGTCGACGTGGTGGATGTGCCCGCGGTGGATCCCGAAGTGCCGCTCGATCGCCTGCGGATGCAGCACGAACATGTCCTCGACCAGCGCGCTGGTCCCCGGGGCGAAGCGGTCGCAGATCGTGAGGAGGTGGCGGGCGTAGCGCTCGGCCTCGACGTCCCAGTTGCTTTGCTTCAGCGCGTAGGGGACCCACTGGACGAAGAGCGCCGAATTGTGGCGACCCTCATCGTCTCGCAGTGAAGGATCCACCTGGGTGTGGACATACCATTCGATCGTCGGAAACTCGGGGAGGCGACCCTCCTCGGCCGCGCGGAAGGACGCGCGCAGCGAGGCGAGGACGCCGGCCTCCTCGGGGAGGAGGTGGATCGTCGCGCCGAATTGGCCGCGGTCCTCCGGCAGACAGGTGAAGCGCGGCAGCCCGCGCAGCGCGAGGTTGACCTTCAAGGTCGTACCGTCGCGGCGCATGGCGTCGAGGCGGCGGTTGTAGTCGTCGGGGAAGCGCTCCGCGCCGACGAGCGCGCGCATGCGGAATGGGTCGGCGCCGACGACCACGGCGCGCGCGCGGACCTCCTCACCGCGGGCGGTGACCACGCCGGTGACGACGCCTGCCTGGACGGCGATCCGGTCGACGCCGACGCCCGCGAGGATCGTCGCGCCCGCGGCGCGGGCGGCGTCGGCGAGGCGGGCGCTGACGGTGCCCATGCCGCCGCGGACGATCATCCACGTGCCGTCCGCGCCGGGGAGGCGGCACATGTTGTGGACGAGGAAGTTCATGCCGGTGCCGGGCGAGTCCCAGGTGCCGTAGACGCCCGAGAAGCCGTCGGTGGTGGCGTACATCGCCTTGACGAGGTCGCTCTCGAAGCCGAAGCGGTCGAGGTAGGCGCCGACCGAGCCGCGGCAGAGGTCGACGAACACGCGCCGCAGCGCCGGGCGGACGAAGCGCTCCGCGGTCTCTTCGATCGAGAGCGGCGGCTGCAGCCAGGTCGGGGCGACGTCCTCGCGGAGTTGGGCGAGCTCGGCCTGCAGCGCCTGGTCGGCGCGCCAGTCGGCCTCGGAGAAGGAGGCGAGGAAGCTGCGGCGGTTCGCCTCCGAGTCGGACCCAAAGAGCAGGTAGCGGCGGTCGGTCGTCGGCAAGAAGTAGTGGGGATCGCGGCGGATCAGCGGCAGCTCGATCCCGAGGGTCCGCACCAGCTCGGGCGGCATCAGGCCGAAGAGGTAGGCGCCGGTCGAGACGCCGAGCCGCGGGGCGCGGGCGAAGGGCCGCTCGGTCCGCGCGGCCCCGCCGACGACCTCTTTCTCCTCCAGCACCAGCACCCGGAGCCCTCGCAGGGCGAGCAAGACCGCCCCGACGACGACGTCCGTGTCCCTCTGCATGGCGCGGACCTTACCCGAGGCCACACGCGCCGGGTAGCCCCGGAGGCGTCAGCCGCCGAGCTTGGACTTCAGCTTCGCCAGGCGCTCGTCGGCCTCGCGGACGCCGAGGTCCTTGGCCTTGAGGTAGGCGTTGCGGGCGTCGCCGTAGCGGAGCAGCTTGTAGTAGGCGTCGCCGAGCTTGAGGTAGTAGGAGCCGACCTTGGGCGCGACGGCGACGGCCTTCTCGGCGTAGTCGGCGGCGCGCTGCGGGGCGTTGCGGTCGAACTCGAGGTCAGAGAGGCCGATCAACGCGCCCGCGTTGCGGTTGTCGGCGGCGAGCGCCTGGTGGAAGAGCGACTCGGCCTCCTTGCGCTTGCCCGCGTTGAAGGCCGCGCGCGCCTCCTTGACGAGCTTCTGCGAGAGCTTGCTGTCGCGGGAGGGCGCCACGACCGCGGGGGTCGAGCCCGTCTTGGCGGCGGTGCCGGGGTCGCCGGCGGTGGGCGTCGTGCCGGTCTTCGCGGCCGGGTTCTCGGACCCCGGGGTGTTCCCGGGCGTCTGCGCCGCGGGCGGGGGGATCGCGGTGAAGGGGTCGGGGACCGGCGCGGGCTTGCGTCGCGGCGAGCTGCGCTTCGACTCGACGACCTTCTCGGCGGAGGCGAGCAGGACGGGCGAGGCCGACTCGCCGAGGCCCGCGAAGGCCTCCTCGGTCTTGGCCTCGTCCTCGCTGACGATCGCGGCGACGAGGTCGCTGGTCTTGAGCTCGCCGGCGCTGAAGCGGCCGGCGAGGGCGCGGCTCTCGAGGTCGGCGAGCACGCCGACGGTGGTGCCGCTGCGCTCGAGGGCGCGGGCGTTGTTCTTGTCGAAGAAGTAGGCCTGGACGTAGAGGTCGCGGGCGACCGGCCGGGTGCCCTCGTCCTCCCACCACTGATCGCCGAGGCGGGTGAGGGTGTCTGCGAACTCGCGGCGCAGCTCGGTGGCTTTCTCGCGCGCGTAGTCGCTGGCGGCGCCCTCGAGGGTCTCGAGGGTGCGGACCTTGATCAGCGAGGTCTCGGTGAGGTTGCTCGGCGGCGGGTAGACCCACTGTCCGCGCGAGCCGGCGGCGCGGGCCAGGTTGGCGAGCTGGTCGACCATGTCCTGCTCCTCCGGGGCCGGCGCGGGGCGGAGGAAGATCAGCAGCGCGAGGGCGGTCGCCGCGAGGGTGCTCAGGGCTGCGACGGCGGGCCAGAGCCAGCGGCGGCGCGGGACGATCACGCCGGGTTGCGGCATGTCGCGGCGCAGGCGCTCGAGGCGGTCGGGGTCGACCTCGGGGAGCGGGAGGTCGTCGTAGGGGGTGTGGAGGCCGGCGGCGATCTGGGCCTCGCAGAGCGCCGCCTCGACGTCGCGCATGTCGCGGTAGCGCTTGCTCGGGTCCTTCTCGAGGCAGCGGAGGATCACGGCCTCGAGGGCCGGGTGGACCGTCCCGGCGGGGCAGCGCTCGGAGGGGGGCTGGGGCGTGTGGGTGAGCTGGTGCTCGAGGATCTCCTCGACGGTCGGGGCGACGAAGGGCGGCTTGCCGACGAGGAGCTCGTAGGCGGTGCAGCCGAAGGCGTACATGTCGAGGCGGAAGTCGATCGCGTGGCCGAGCACCTGCTCGGGCGCCATGTAGTGGGGCGTACCGGCGGCGCCGACGTTGGTGTCGGACTGGACGGTGGCGATCCCGAAGTCGACGACCTTCACCCAGTCGGCGCGGCCGCTGTGGGTGATCAGGATGATGTTGTCGGGCTTGACGTCGCGGTGGACGATCCCGACGCTGTGCGCGGCCGCGAGGCCCTTGCAGACCTGGCGCAGGATCCCGATCATCCGCGCCTGGTCCATCGGACACTTGTCGAGCTCGGCGTCGAGGCCGTGCCCGCTGAGGAGCTCCATCGCGAACATCAGGCGCCCGTCGGGGAGCTCGCCGAAGTCGAAGATCTCGACGATGTTGGGCGAGCCGATCCGGCT
>CAZMML010000202.1:0-6580 GCA_964567335.1 uncultured Nannocystis sp.
GGGCCGCGGGGGGCGGCGGCCCGGGCCGGCGGGGCCTCGGGCGCGGGTGCAGGCGCGGGCGCGGCGGCGGGGTCGGCGGCCGGCGTGGGCTCGGGGGCGGTCGCCGGGGGCGCGGGGGCCGGCGCGAGGGCGAGGGCGAGGAGACAGGCCAGCATCAGGGCTCGGCGGGCGGGGCGGCCGCGGGGCGGTAGGCGAGCGAGGGCCCGAGCTCGGCGAGGAGGTCGAGGAAGCCCTCGTAGTCGTCGGCGAGCACGGCGGCGTAGGCGGCGGCGAATTCGGCGGTCTCGTCGGCCAGGCCCCCGGCGTCGCCTGCGATCGCGGCCGCGATCGCGGGCGCGGCGGGGCGGCCGTCGCGCTTGGGGGCGCGGGCGTGGCTGCGGGCGAGGAGGACGCCTGCCTCTTCGGCCAGGGTGATCAGGTCGTCGGGGCCCAGGTCGCCGTCGGCGAGGTCCGCGGCGACCTTGGCGAGGTCGAGCCCGCGCTGGTACTTGGTCCGGTCGCGCACGCGAAAGCTCATGGCGCCGACCCGGGCGCAGCCGAGGTAGGGGTCGTTGCGGGGGGTCGTCTGCATCGCCCGCTGCTGGTCGACGACCCGGCGGGCGTCGTCGTCGAAGGCCTGGCGCGGCAGGCGGGTGAGCCCGGGGAAGGGGGCGGCGTCGAAGACCTCCTTGATCTCGAGCAGGACGTCGTCGCCGGGATCCGGGGTCGGACCCTCGATGAGGGCGTAGAGGCGGAGGACGGGGTAGCTCGAGACGCCGGCGCCGAGGCGCCGCGAGAGGCCCTTGAGCGCGCGCTGCGGGGCGGGGATCGGGTCCGCGAGGCAGGCCGGGTAGGCGGCGAGGACCGCGGCGGCGAGCGCGGCCTCGTCCGGGCTGGGCGCGGCGGTCGCGTCCTCGAACACGGGCTCGCGGAAGGCGCCCATCTCGACGGTCTGGGGCGGCTCGAGCTCGCCGAGGTACATCTCGCGGCGGGCGCCCGCGAGGCGGGTGTAGTCGCTCAGCTCCTCGCGGGCGAGGCCGTCCTCGGCGGCCTTCTTGGAGAGCTTGCGGAGGATCGCGCCGCGCTCGCTCCCCGCCGCGAGGGGCTCGGGCTCGGCCCCCTCGGCGAGGCGGGCGACCTCGAGGGCGTAGGCGCGGGCGAGGGCCTGCGCGGCGGGGCCCGCGAGCTCGGGGAGCTCGAGCTGGGCGGCGGCGACGTGGGCGCTGAGCGCGAGGCGGCGGAGGTCGAAGTGGTAGGGGCCGTAGCCGGCGGCGTCGAAGTCGTTGAAGTCGACGACGAGGCGGGCCTCGACGTCGCGGTAGGTGCCGAGGTTCTCGAGGTGCGGGTCGCCGACGAGGGCGACGTCTCCGGCGTCGAGGCTGCTGTAGGCGCTGGCGAGGTAGCCGGCGCCGCCGGGCGTCCCGACGTCGCGGGCCCACTGCCCGATCGTGCCGCGGAGGAAGTCGTGCGGGCCGCGCGACATCCGGGCGAACTTGCCGCGGGCGAGGGCGGGGGCGGTGTCGAGGAAGACCTGGTTGTCGAGGACGAGGGTGGTCTGCAGCCACTGCGCGCGGGCCGCGGCGGGGGCGTCGCAGGCGCACGCGAGGGCGAGGGCGAGGGCGAGGCCGGGGCGGGGCACGCGCGGATCTGTGCCAGGCCCGCGTCACATCTCTGTGACTCGAGGATGCGCGGGAGGTGACAAGATCGCGCCAGCCGGGTCCCGTCAGGCGCCGTCGATGGTGACGACGACGTTGCCCCGCTTGTGGCCGCGTTCGACGTAGCGGTGGGCCTCGACGAGTTGATCGAGGGGATAGCGCCGATCGATCGCGGAGCGCAGCTTGCCGGCCTCGATCAGGCCCTTGAGGAAGAGCAGGTCGTCGGCGGTCTCGGCCGGGTGCTCACCGGTGACGATGGTCTTGCCGCTCGTCAGGGCGGCCCAGCGCATGGCGAGGGTGCGCACGGGGGTGGTGAGGTTGAGGTAGACGCCCCCGGGCACGAGGGCCCGCATGCAGTCGGTGAAGGAGGCCCGGTCCACGGCGACGAGGACGACGTCGTAGGTCGCGCCGGCGGCGGCGAAGTCCTCGCGGGTGTAGTCGAGGGCGAGGTCGGCGCCGAGGGAGCGCACGAGCTCGAGGTTGGCGCCGCTGCAGACGCCGGTGACGTGGGCGCCCAGGTCCCTGGCGAGCTGCACGGCGAAGGTGCCGACGCTGCCCGAGGCGCCGTAGACGAGCACGCGCTGGCCGGGCCGGATCTTGGCCTTGCGGAGGAAGTGGAGCGCGGCGCGGGCGCCGATCGGGACGGCGGCGGCCTCCTCGTAGGTCATGTTGGTCGGCATGGGCGCGATGACGCCGTCGGCGGGCAGGCAGGCGTACTCGGCGTAGCCGCCGGCGCGCATCAGGGTGGCGGCGAAGACGCGGTCACCCGGTTGGAAGCGGGTGACGTCCTTGCCCCTGGCCTCGACGTCGCCCGCGAGCTCTCCGCCGAGGATCTGCCGCCTGGGGCGCAGGACGCCGAGCGCGAGGCGGGCCGCGAGCCAGTAGGAGCGCGGCACGGTGAAGCTCCGGCAGCGGATGTCGGGGGCCGAGACGGTGGTCGCGCGCACGCGGATCAGGACCTCGTCGTCGCGCGGGACGGGCCTGGGCACGTCGGCGGGGTGGAGGACCTCGGGCGGCCCGTACTCGGTGTAGACGAACGCTCGCATGAGCTCAGGCTCGCCGAGGAGGGGGCCGAGACGGGGTGCACAGGTTGCGGCGGTCGCGACGCGGGTGAGAAGGAGTTGCGGCCGGCGACGAGGTGCGGGGAAGACCGGCAGGTTGCGGGCGGCGGGCGACGCGATGTTCGGGCCGGAGCGGCGTCCTCGGTCGCCCGCCTCTCGGCCTACTTGTGGACTTCGAACCACTTCGGCTCGACGACCAGGTAGCCGTAGGGTCCGGGATCTCCGTAGGGGACGTGCCAGGCCTGGAAGCCGCGCGCCTCGCCGCCGTCGAACCAGGGGCGCGCGGGATAGACGGCCTCGCGCTCCAGCCAGTCGGCGAGCGCGGCGGCGGCGGCGTCGAGGGGGAGGCGGGCGAAGAGCGGCGCGGCGTCGCGGGGCGCGCCCGGGAAGCTGTAGAACACCGCCGCCACCACGGCGCGATCCGGGCGGATCCGGTAGCCGTGGAAGACGGCCGCGCCCTCGCGCCAGGCCCACGCCGCGGGCTGACACCCGACGTGCAGCCGCAGCGCCGTGGTGAGCGCGAGCGGCGAGGTCGGGAGATCGAGGGCGAAGCGGGGCTCCCAGGAGGGGCCCGCGAAGGGGGTCGGGAGGCGCGTGTCGCGGTCGTCGCTGGTCATCTCAGCCGCGCTCCGTGCAGGCGCAGGCGCTCTCGCAGCCGGCGGGCGTCGGGAAGGACTCGGTCGAACATTGAGCGTAGCACGGGCCGGCCCCGCACTGGGCGGTCGCGCCGTCGCAGGCGGTGGGATCGAAGTCGCAGTCGACCCGACGGGTCGCGTCGGTGCGCTGCACCTGGAGGCCGCTGCAGCCGCCCGGGCCCTCGCGCGCGGCTCGTTGCGATCGATCGTGGTCACCCAGTCGCTTCATGACCGGGCGAGGGGCGCCTCGCGGCTCTGCCAGGGCGGGGAGTCCGATCGCAGGGCGCGCATCGCCGGGGGTCGGAGGCCTCCGCGGCGCTCGCCCTCGCACCGCCGGGCGACGAGGGGTGTGATCCTCAAGACGGACGTCACAGCGCGTGCAGGTCTCGATCTGCGGCCTCAGCGGCGCACGCGGGAAGGGGTGGGCTCGGCTCGCTCGCGTGCGGACGCGCGAGCCGGTCGGCCGCGGCCTGCCGGGCGCCGCAGGAGTGGCGTATCCTCGCCAGGATGTCGCCCGCGCGTCTGGTCCGGCCCCTGGTGCTTCCTCTCCTCCTGCTCCCGGGTTGCGGCGACGACGGCGGCGCGACGACGGGGACCGGCACGCTCGCGACGACCTCGACCTCGACGGCGGCGACGAGGACCGACACGGGCGTCACCTCGGTCGGGCCCACCAGCGCCCCGACGAGCTCGGGCCCCGGCACGGACAGCGCGAGCGTGACCGGGTCGAGCGGCGCCTCGACCTCGGCCTCGACCGGCCAGGCCGCGTGCGAGCCCGCGTGCGAGGGCGGCTTTCAGTGCCTCGGCGGCGCGTGCTGCGACCCGGTGCTGGTCTGCGGCGACGCGTGCTGCGGTCAGGGGCAGATCTGCTCCTTCGGACAGTGCGTCATGCCGGGCGCCGACTGCGTCGACGCCTCCGACTGCGGCCAGGGCGAGTACTGCGACTTCGCCCTCGGCGACCCCGTCCCGGAGCCGCCGCCGGACTGCCAGGGCGGCACGATCGACAAGCAGGGGAAGTGCCTGCCGGTCCCGCCGCAGTGCGAGGACGGGGTGGTGCCCGACCCGAACGACGTCACCTGCATCCCCGCGTGCGAGTACATCCCGCCGCCCGGGGCCTTCGAGCTCGAGCTCCGCTACGAGTTCCCCTCGCTCGAGAGCGTCTCGCCGCCGATCGTCATCCAGCTCGACGACGACGACTGCGACGGCAAGGTCACCGAGAACGACATCCCCGAGATCATCGTGTCCCACTTCACCCCGATCGGCGGCCTGCCGAACGGCAGCCCGGGCACCCTCCACGCGCTCTCGGCGGTCGGCGGCCAGCTCGTCACCAAGTGGACCGTCCGGGGCCCGGTGTCGCCGGCCGCGCTCGTCGCCGCGGGCGACATCGACGGCGACGGCGTCGCCGAGGTCGTCACCTGCGCGGCGCCGGCCGGCCCCGACGCGCGCAACACCGGCGTGATCGCCTTCAAGGCCGACGGCAGCGTCCTGTGGAAGCAGACCGACACGACCAAGGTCCACTGCGGCTACGACGCCCCCGCGCTGGCCGACCCCAACCAGGACGGAAAGCCGATGGTCCTCGTCGGCTTCACCCTCCTCGACGGGGCGACCGGCGCCGTCGTCCAGCAGCTCGACCCCGCCGCCCCCTTCGGCGTCTACATCAACGGCTTCGCCGACGTCGACGACGACGGCCAGCTCGACGTCGTGTCCGGCCAGCGCGCCTACAACATCGCCGGCGGCCTGCTCTGGGACCTCAGCGTCGGCCCCGACGCGATCCCGGCCGGCTACCACGGGATCGGCGACCTCGACGTCGACGGCCTGCCCGAGATCATCGTCGTCTCGCCCGACGCCCCCTTCGCGCAGCCGCTCTCCGGCAAGCCGCACGTGGTCTCGCTCCTGCGCGCCGACCCCAACAAGCCGGGCGGCGTCGAGGTCCTGCGCAACTCGATCAACCTCAACGCGACCGAGCCGCCGCTCTCGCCCTTCGGCGGGGGCCCGCCGATCATCGCCGACTTCGACGCCGACGGCTTCCCCGACGTCGGCACCGCGACCTCCTCGGCCTACGTCGTCCTCAGCGGCAAGAAGCTGATGGACCCGAACGTCGCCGACGCCGACACCTTCCTGTGGACCCGCAAGACCCGCGACAAGTCCTCGGCGGTGACCGGCTCGTCGGTCTTCGACTTCGAGGGCGACGGCGCCGCCGAGGTCCTCTACTCCGACGAGATCAACCTGTGGATCTACCGCGGCGCGGACGGCAGCGACCTGCTGCCCAAGTTCTGCAACACCACCGGCACGCTGTGGGAGTACCCGGTCGTCGCGGACGTCGACAACGACGGCCAGGCCGACGTGCTCGTGGTCTCGAACGACTACTACAAGGAGAACCTCGGCATCTACTGCGACGGCGGCGTCACCACCAAGGGCCTGCGGATCTACAGCAGCCCCAAGAACAGCTTCGTCCGCACCCGCCGGGTCTGGAACCAGCACACCTACCACATCACGAACATCAACGAGGACGGCACGATCCCGGCCGTCGAGGCGCACAACTGGGAGCAGCCGGGGCTCAACAACTACCGCCAGAACAAGCAGCCCGACGGGGCCTTCGCCGCGCCCGACGCGGTCGTCGCCCTGCTCTACCCCAAGTGCCTCGGCGCCTTCTCGCTCGTCGCCCTGGTCCGCAACCTCGGCACCGCCGTCCTCCCGCCCGGGGCCACGGTCGACTTCTACAAGGGCGCGATGCCGAAGGGCGAGCTGATCGGCAGCGCCTCGACGAAGCTCGCCCTCTACCCCGCTCAGGCGGAGCAGGTCGCGATCGAGCTCGGCGACATGCACCCCGACGTCCAGAACGGCACGGTCGACGTGTACGCGATCGTCACCAGCCAGGCGATCGAGTGCCGGACCGACAACAACACCTCGTCGCAGTCGTCCGGCGCCTGCATCCCGCCGGGCTGAGCGCGGAGGGTCCATGCGGCGGCGCCGACGGAGGTTAGGCATGATCACGCTCGTGGTCCTCGGGCTCTTCGGGCTCACCTACGGGGTCGCCTGCGCGCTGCAGGAGCGCCTGATCTTCCCGCGGGAGTACGCCCGCGGGCGCACGCAGGCGACCCCGCGGGGCGTCGAGTCGGTGTGGATCACCGCGGACGACGGCTCGCGCGTCGAGGCGTGGCTGGTGCCGGGCGCCGGCGCGGGGCCGGGCGCGCCCGGTCCGCTGGCGCTCTTCTTCCACGGCAACGGCGAGCTCATCGACACCAACCTCGAC
>CAZMML010000203.1:0-6551 GCA_964567335.1 uncultured Nannocystis sp.
TCGCGGCGGAGAAGGCGGACCGCGAACGCATCGCAGCGGAGAAGGCGGCAGCGGAGAAGGCGGAGCGCGAGCGCATCGCAGCGGAGAAGGCCGCTGCTGCAGAGCGCGCAGCAGCGGAGAAGGCGGAGCGCGAGCGCGCCGCGGCGGAGAAGGCCGCGGCCGAGCTGGCCGCCATTCCCGCCGACGGTGTGGACATCCAGGGGGAGCTCTTCCTCCCCGAAGAGGTCCGGATCATCAACGCCGCCCGGAACGCGGAGGCGGCCGGTGGGGCCAAGGCGCTCGACGCGTGGCGCGACGCGGCGCAGAAGCTCCCGGGCAAGCGGTACCCGCGGACCCGTATGCGGGAGCTCTACGCCGAGGCCGGCAAGTGGAGCAACGTCGCGGATCTGCTCAAGGACGATCTCAAGGGCGACCCGCTTAAGAACCTCGAACAGACCAAGGCCGCTTACTGGCAGCTCATCGACATCTACCGCGATCACCTGCGGCAGCCGGGTCTCGTCGTCACCACGCTCGCGACCTTCGAGAAGGTCCTGGAGGACGCCAGCGACACCGAGTCCTTGCTCAAGGTGGTCGAGACCCAGCAGGTGCAGTTCGAGCAGATGAAGCGGTGGCCCGACCTGATCGGCAGGATCCGTCGGCGCGCGGAGCTCACCACGGATCCCGTCGGCCGCACCGCCCTTCACCTCGAGGCCGGTCGCCTCTTCCTCGACAAGTTCAACAACCAGGCCGAGGCGATCAAGAGCTTCGAATCTGTCCTTGAGGCGGACGAGTTCAACGCGGAAGCGATCACGAAGCTCAAGGACCTCTACGCCAAGCGCCGTGACTGGGAGAAGCTCGTCCACGTCCAGCAGAAGGAGCTGACGCTGATCGAGAACCCCGCTCAGCGCATGGAGCAGCTCCTCGACATCGCCCGCACGGCCGTCTCGAAGATCAAGAAGAACGCCCTGTCGATCGAGCTGTGGACCCAAGTCCTGGCGACCGACAGCCACAACATGGAGGCTCTCGAGCAGCTCGAGGGTCTGCTCGACCGCGAGAAGGAGTGGGCCCAGCTCGCCAACGTCCTCGCGACCTTGGCCGAGGTCGAGCGCGACAAGGCGAAGAAGATCAACTACCTCATCAAGCTCGGGTCGAACTACAGCGACAAGCTGGACGACAACCGCAGCGCGATCAAGGCGTGGGAGACCCTCTACCAGCTCGATCCCGAGAACCGTCGCGCCCAGGACGCCCTCAAGAAGCTCTACCTCGCCGTCGGCGACATGGAGAGCCTGCAGGAGTTCTACGCCAAGCAGGACAAGTGGGGCGAGTTCATCCGCGTGCTCGAGCGCGAGGCGGAGACGGCTGAAGGAGCCCAGCGCACGACGCTGTTGCTCAAGATCGCCGACCTCTACAAGACCCGGATGGAGAAGGCGGACAAGGCAATCAAGGCCCTGGAGCGCGCCCTCTCGTTCGACGACAACAACTTGACCGTCGCGGTCGCCCTCACCGCCCTCTACGAAGAGGCGGGCGATGAGCGGCACATCTCCGTCCCCCTGAAGATCAAGCTGAACCACAGCGAGGATCCCGCAGAGCGTCAGGCGCTCCTGCGGCGCTTGGCCGATCTCGCCGAGCGGATCGCCCAGGACCCGGCGACGGCCTTCGCGTTCTACCGCCAGGCCTTCACCGAGGACCACACCCCGACCGACGTTCGAGAGAACCTCTTCCGCCTCGGCGAGGTGATCGGCGCCTGGACCGAGCAGATCGAGTCGCTCCGCGCGGCGATCGAGAAGTACGGCACCGATCCTGACAGCATCCCCCTGCGCCTCAAGCTCGCCGAGATCTACGAGAAGCGTTCGAACGACCTCGACGCGGCGCTCGCCGCCAATCAGGCGATCCTCGAGATCAACGCCGAGGAGCCGACCGCGCTCAGCTCCCTCGAGCGCCTCTTCCTCGCGCTCGGCCGGGAAGAAGACCTGCTCAGCGTGCTGCGCACCAAGCTCTCGCTCGCGGACAACGACGAGGACCGGCGGACGATCCAGTCGCGCATGGGCAGCATCTACGAGCAGCTCGGCCAGGTCGAGCCCGCGGTCTCCGCCTACGAGGCCGTGCTCGCCACTGGTGTGGAGGATCCGACGGCGCTCGCCGCCCTCGATCGCCTCTATCTGGGTCAGGGGAAGTGGGTCGAGCTGGCGGACATCTTGCGCCGCGAACTCGCGATCACGAGCGGGGATCAGAACGACGTCCGCGCCGCGTTCCTGCTCCGCCTCGGCATCATTCAGCAGGACAAGCTGTCCTCGCCTCCGGATGCCGTCGAGCTCTTCAGGCAGGTGTTGGCCGTCGATCCGGCGAATGAGGAGGCACGCAAGCGCCTGGAGGGCTACCTCGAGTCCGACGCCCTGAAGACGATCGTCGCCGGGATCCTGCTCCCGGTCTACGAGCGCCTGATGGACTGGCCGCGGATGGTGCAGACCCTCGAGATCCAGGTCGCGGCCGCCGCCACCGTCGCCGAGCGCGTCGAGCTGCTGGTCTTGATCGGATCGATCCTCGCCAACAACATCAACAACACCGCCGCCGCGTTCGACGCATACAGCCGGGCCTTCCGGCAGGATCCGCGCAACGAGGCCGCGCAGGCCGAGCTCGAGAAGCTCGCCCAGCTCGAGGGCAGATTCGCCGACTTCGCGGCGCTCTTCGAGGAGGCCGTCGCGGGGGACCTCCCGAGCGACTTGCAGCGCACGCTCCTGATGCGGCTGGCGAACCTCTACGATCAGCGCCTCGGGAACGCCCCGAAGGCGATCGAGAACTTCAAGCGCGCCCTCGACGTCGACGCAGACAACGTCGAGGCCCTCGCGGCCCTGGAGAAGCTCTATGGCCGCGACCAGAACTGGGGCGAGCTGCTCGGCGTGTTCCGCAGCCAAGTCTCGCTGACCGGGGACGGGACGAAGCGGCAGGAGCTCCGGTTCCGCATCGCATACCTCCAGGACGAGATGCTCGGCCAGAAGGAGGAGGCGATCGCCACCTACAACGAGATCCTCGCTGACGAGTTCGAGAACCTCCAGGCGATCGTCGCGCTCGACCGCCTCTACCTCGCCCGGGGCGCCTGGGTCGAGCTGGCTGAGAACCTCGAGCGCCAGTTGACCCTGTCTCCAGAGCCGGCCAAGCAGGTCGAGCTCAACCTGCGCCTCGGCGATCTCCGCCTGACCAAGCTCGATCAGGCGGCCCAGGCGGTCGAGACCTACCACCGGGTCCTGGCCCTTGACCCCGCGAATGCGACGGCGCTCGCGGCACTCGAGACCCTCCTGACCAACGAGCAGCAGCAGCTCACGGTCGCCAAGACGCTCGAGCCCTTCTACCGCAACGCCAACAACTGGCAGCGGCTGATCCAGTGCTACGAGATCATGGTCTCGCACGCGAGCGATCTCGAGGAGAAGATCGGCCTCCTGCAGCGGATCGCCGAGCTCTACGAGATCGGCGGCGACGAGCAGGTGAAGGCCTTTGAGGCCCTCGGTCGCGCCTTCAAGGTCGACCCCAGCAACCAGGCGACCCAAGAGCGCCTCGAGAACATCGCGCGTCAGATGAGCGACTACCCGCGGCTCATCGGGCTCTACGACGAGTCGATCCCCGACATCGTCGACGACAACCTGATCATCCGGCTCCTCGTGAAGATCGCCCAGATCTACGAGGTCGTCCTCGAGGACGCCGCCAAGGCGGCGTCGAGCTACGAACGGATCCTCGGCGTCGATCCTGGCAACTTCGAGGCGGTCGACGCGCTGATCAGCCTCCACCTCAAGAACTCCAACTTCAACGCGCTCGTCGAGGCGGTCGTGCGTAAGTCGGAGATGGTGACCGAGGTCGCCGACCGCAAGGCGCTCCTCCTGTACGCGGCTCAAACCCGTGAGACCGCCATGGAGGATCTCCCTGGCGCGATCGCCCTGTACCAGCAGGTCCTGGTCCTCGACGACGCGGACGCGGCGGCGCTCGACGCCCTCGCCAAGCTCTTCACGCAGACCGAGGCCTGGGAGCAGCTCAAGGACATCTACCGTCGAAAGACCGAGCTCGCCGAGGTCCCCGAGCACCGCCGCTACTGGCTGCACCAGCTCGGTCAGATCTACGATCAGAAGCTCAAGGACGTCGAGCAGGCGATCGAGACCTACCGCGCGATCCTGGACCTCGAGCCCGCCGACTACGACGCCATTCAGGCGCTCGACCGGCTCTACGGCCAGGCGGAGCGTTGGCCCGACCAGCTCGGGATCCTCGAGCGCGCCGTCGAGGTCGCGCCCCAGCGTGACGAGAAGACCGCTCTGCGGCATCGGATCGGCGCGCTCTACGAGAACCAGCTCGCCGACGTCGTGCGCGCGGTCGAGGCGTACCGCGACACCCTCGCCAACGCGCCCGACCACGCGCCGACGGTCGCCGCACTGGACCGGATCGTCCACGGCAACGACCAGCCGATGCTCGCGGCCGAGGTCCTCGCCCCCTACTACGGCCAGCTCGCGGAGTCCGAGAAGCTCGTCGACGTGTACGAGGTGATGGTCCGCCAGACTCCGGACCCCGCCGGGCAGATCGAGCTCCTCCACCAGATCGCCGACATCTACGAGCGGCAGCTCCAGCAGTTCGACCGCTCCTTCGCGGCGTACGCTCGGGCGCTGGTGATCGAGCCGACGCATGAGGGCACGCTCTCGCAGCTCCACCGGCTCGCGGATGTCACCGGCGACAACGAGAAGCTGGTCACCATGCTCGCCGACCAGGCCGCGAACATCCCCGATCCGGCGACGAAGGTGGGGATGCTCCACCGGGTAGCGAGGGTGCTGGAGACCAAGCTGAAGCGCGTCGACGACGCGATCGCCCGCTACCTCTCGATCCTCGACATCGACGCCGAGAACCGCGAGGCGATCGCCGAGCTCGACCGGATCTTCACCGGCCTCGAGCGTTGGCAGCCGCTGGTCGACAACCTCAGGCGGCAGATCGCCATCACCGCGGACGAGAAGGAGATCATCGCCCTGCAGTTCCGCATGGGTCAGGTCTTCCAGAACAACATCAAGGACCTCGGGAAGGCGATCGAGTCCTACCGGACGATCCTCGAGATCGACCCCGACAGCTCCGCGACGCGGGCGACCCTCGAGCTGATCTTCGCCGAGGGCGAGCACCAGGCCGAGATCGCGTCGATCCTCGAGCCGCTCTATCAGGCCTCGCGCAACTGGGAGGCGCTGATCAAGCTCGCGGATGTCAAGCTGAACGCGACCGCCGACACCGCCGAGCGGCTCGCCATCATCGAGAACACCGCGGCGATCTGCGAGCAGCAGCTCGGCGACGCCGGGCAGGCGTACTACTGGTGGCTCCGCGCGTATATGGACGACCCGCTGAGCGAGCGCGTCGCCGAGGAGATCGATCGCCTCGCCGAGCTGACCCAGGAGTGGGGCTACATCGTCGACGTCGGCGAGCAGATCCTCGAGAACGCGAACCTCAGCCAGGACGCGAGGGTGGGTGTGCTGGCTCGCTCGGGGCAGGTGCTCGAGCGCCGGGTCGGCGACGCTGGCCGGGCGATCGAGGTCTACAGCCGCCTCCTCGCCATCGTGCCGGACCACGCCGAGGCCCTGCAGGCGCAGGACCGACTCTTCACCGCGACCGGTCGGTGGGAGGAGCTCGCCGACATCCTGCAGCGGCGGATCAAGACCACCATGGACGGCGAGGTCCTGGTCGACCTCGAGATGCGGCTGGCCGACGCCTATGAGCAGTGGCTGGCGAACCCGGAGGCGGCGATAGCCGCCTACAACCGGGCGCTCGAGATCGACGGGAACAACCCGAAGGCGCTGGAGCGCCTCGAGGCGCTGTACCTCCACGGCCAGCGCTGGGAGGAGCTCTACAAGACCTACGAGCGCATGGCCGCGATCGCCAACACCGACGAGGACACTGCGGCTTGCTACCAGCGGATGTCGAAGATCGCGGCCGAGGCGCTCGGCCGCGAGGCGGAAGCCATCGATCTGTGGGCCAAGGTGCTCGAGCTGCGCGGCGAGGACGGCCTCGCCCTCGGCGAGCTGGCGATCCTCCACGAGCGCAACAGCCGGTGGGAGGAGCTCGCGGAGGTCCTCGAGCGGCAGGTCTTCGTGGTCGAGGACCGGAACGAGAAGGTGGCGATCTACCAGCACCTCGCGCGGGTCTACGGCGAGCGGCTGGGCAAGGAGCGCAGCTCTCTCGACGCCTGGCTCAACGCGCTCGAGCTCAACGGTCGTGACGTCGACACCCTCACGGCCCTGCACGCGATCTACCAGCGCAACGAACAGTGGGTGGAGCTCAATGACATCCTTGCCCGCCTGATCTCGCTCGGGGCGCGGATCCTCGGCACGGAGCAGATCCGGGCCTACTACGCGCAGGTCGGTCGGATTCAGGCGGAGTACCTGATGGACACCCAGGCGGCGATCACCGCCTGGCGCCACGTCCTGGAGCTCGAGCCGGGGAGCCTCGAGGCGCTCGCCGCCCTCGAGCGGCTGCACACCAGCGAGGCGAGTTGGGATGAGGTGATCAAGGTCCTCGAGAAGAAGCGCAAGGTCGTCGAGACCCCGCAGGAGAAGATCGACGTC
>CAZMML010000204.1:0-6546 GCA_964567335.1 uncultured Nannocystis sp.
GTGGAAGCCCGGCGGGATGGGCACGTCGCCGGTCCACGCGCCGTCCGCGCCTCGCCGCAGCGACGCGCCGGGGTTGCTCCACCCGCTCCACTCGCCGGTCACCTCCACGCGCGACACGCTGCGCCCCGCGGGGGGCACGTAGCGGAAGCTCGTCGCGCAACGCAGACCCGCGGCCGCGTCGGTCGCGGGGACGTCGGACGCAGGGACGTCGGACGCAGGGACGTCGGGCGCAGGGACGTCGGACGCGGGGACGTCGGGCGTGGGGACGTCGGGCGCAGTGACGTCAGGCTGCGACGCGTCCGCGGGCTTCGCGTCGAGGGGCGGCTCCGACGCGTCGGGCAGCAGCTGCGACGAGGAGCTCGTGCACGCGAGCGAGAGGGCGACCAGCAGCGAGGACGAAGCGAGGATCACGCGCATCATGGGCCACCTCTCGCACGAGCGCCCGGTCCTGACAAGCGCTGCGCACCCATCGCGCGAGAGACGCCCGCTCGCGCGGCAAAGGATGCGCCGACCTGCTCCTCCGCGCGCCGGCCTCTGCTCGCTAGGGGCGCGGCAACGCCTCGACGAGCGCGACCAGGGCCTTCTGCACCACGTTCCAGCCCCGCTTCGGGTCGCTCCAGCGGCTCAGCGGCAGGCGGCGCTCCGGCAGGATCGTCTGCCCGACCAGCAGCGAGTGCTCGAGGCCCACCGCCCCGACCAGGACCGCCACCTCCTGGCAGGCCGACCCGCGCAGGCGGCGGAGCGCCGTGAGCTGCCCGCTCGCCGCCAGCGGCGCCCCGACCAGCGCCTGGCTCATCATCCACACGATCAGCGAGGCCGCCGCGACCCTGCGCTCGATCTCCCCGGCCCCCGCGTGTACGTCCGTCGCGCAGAGGGTCCAGACCTGGCTGCGCTCCTTCAGCGCCCGCACCAGCCGACGCACCTGACCGGCCGCCTGCGGCTCCTCCTGCGCGTAGATCACGACCACCGGGCAGGGCGCCTCGACCTCGTCGATCCCGCTCAGGAGCCCCTGCACGTCGATCGCGACGAAGCGGCGCTCGTCCTCGAGGTACTCGTCGATCGTCCGCCGACCGTCGCGCTCGGCCGCGCGGAGCTTGTCGTAGTCGATCTTGTGGTGGGTCCCGGAGATCGGCACGCGCGCGCGCACGTCGAGCCGCGCGTACTCGCGGTGGAGGCGATCGAACTCGTGGCGGATCACGGCCAGCACCGCCCGTCGGTCGCGCTTGCCCTGCACGCGGAGCGAGATCTCGCGCTCGATCCGGTTCGCCGTCACCAACGCGCGGCACTCGTCGATGTGGAGCACCACGCCGCTGCGCCACTTCTGCTGCGCGCGCTCGTGCATGGTCGCGATGAAGCGCGGCAGGAGCCCCTCGGGCAGCACCGAGTACTTGAAGTCGAAGGCCAGGCAGGCCTCGTTCCACACCTGCGGGTCGAGGAAGGGGGGTTCGTCGGGGAGCAGCGCCGGGAACAGGTACTGGTGCGGCCCGAGCGGCAGGCAGATCCGGAAGCGGAGCATCACCCGGATCAGCGTCCGGTGCATCTCCGCCGGGTAGCCCGCGCGCGGCAGGATCTGGACCAGGTCGCGGGACGAGAAGACCCCGTGGGCCCGCTCGATCTGCGGCGCCCGGATGAGCCCGTACACCCCCTCGGTCAGCCAGCGCGGGTTGAGGACGTTGGTGTCGCCCGGCGCGAACTCGTCGGGGTAGTTGAGCGCGATGCCGAGGTTGTGCAGGTGGCGGAGCAGCTCGTCCTGCTGCGCCTCGTCGACCTCGCCGGCCGCGTGGCAGAGCTCGCGGAACTCGACGAGCGAGATGTAGGGGACCGGGAGGGTCGCCACGCGGTTCTTGATCGAGAACCAGATCTCCGGGAATTCGACGCGGATGCTCTCCATCCCCGCGGCGACCCCCGCGATCGCGTCGCGGAGCTGCGGGATCCCGCTGCCCGTCTCGCAGTCCGTCGGCACGCAGAGCGCGACCTGCGGGTGCTTGCGCTTGATGTCGCTGAAGGTGACGCGCGAGGGGAACTCGCTCGACTTGTTGAACACGAGGATGATCGGCGAGTCGCCGCCGAAGCTCGAGATCATCCCGATCCAGTAGTTGATGTCGTACTCCTGCAGGTCCTCGCGCCCGCACACGATCAGCAGGTAGATCGCGCGCTCGGTCAGGAAGAACTGGTGCGTCGCGTGCATGATGTCCTGCCCGCCGAAGTCCCAGATGTTGAACTTCACCGAGCTGAACTCGAGGCGCTCGTTCCACACCGAGATCTTGATCCCCTCGGTCGGGTCGGTCGGCACGAACACGTCGCGGGTCAGGCGGTTGACGACGCAGGTCTTCCCGACCCCGCCGCGCCCGACCAGGATCAGCTTGGCCTCGTTGAGCTGCCGCCGGCTCAGCTTGAGCCGCAGGAAGTAGTGGAGGATGTCGAGCGGCGGCGCCGGCCGGGCGTAGGCGTCGTCCTCGCCCGGCCCGAGGATCTCGCGCGGGACCGGCAGCCGCGGGTTGTCGTGGAGGTAGAGCGCCCGCAGGCAGCGCAGGGAGAGCAGCCACTCGGGCAGCTCCGCCAGGTCGTTGCCCCGGAGGATCAGCACCTCGAGCGCCTCGAGGTGCCCGATCTCCGGCGGCAGCGCCGTCAGGTGGTTGTCGGAGAGGTCGAGCCGCACCAGGTGCGTCAGGGCGCCGATCGCCGGCGACAGGCTCGAGAGCCCGCACCCGCGGAGCGACAGGGTCGGCTCGCGGCGGAGCAGGTTCTCGGCGATCCGCCGCTCGTCGAGGCGCGGCGGCGGCAGCGAGCGCCCGCCCCCCTCGGGGCCGTGCGAGCGCACCGTGATCAGCGTCGAGCCGAGCTTGAGCAGGTCGTTGTAGCGGAGCGGGAACTGGCCGACCTGCTGGAAGCCGCCGATGTAGGCGTAGGTCAGGGTCCGCGGGCTGAGGCGCTCGTAGGAGAGCGTCCCGTCCTTGAGCACGATCCAGCCGTGCAGGCGCGACACCTGGAGGTCCTCGAGCACCACGTTGCCGCCGAGGCGGCCGATGATCACGGGCTCGCTCAGCGGCGCGGTGACCACCTCCGCGTGCCCGGTGCGGAGGGACAGGATCTCGAGCGTCAGCGAGTGCGCCGGGCTCACCGCGGTCATCGCCGCCCCGATCGCGCGCCGCTTCGCCTCGATCGTCGAGAGCAGCGCCGGCGAGGGCTGCGACTGCAGCCGGTGCAGGTCCGCGACCGAGTCCGCCTGGGTCCACACCGACTCGATGCTCGGCGGCTTGACCTGCACCGGGAAGGCCAGCGTGCGCGCCTCGGGCGCGCTCAGCGGGTAGATGTCCGTCTCGTTCTCGCAGACGTACATCACCGGCGGCCCCAGCGTGCCCGCGCGCGGACCGACGTGCTCGAGCCACGCGGCGCACTTCGGGCAGGGGAACGAGAAGGCGCCGCCCGCGTCGATCTCGACGCGGAACGTCGTCCCGCAGCCGGCGCAGGGGAAGCGGATCACCGGCGCGGCCAGCGAGTCGAAGAGCGGCACCAGGGACACCTTCCCCTCCGCCTGCCCCGGGTCGTGCAGCTCGGGCCGGACGCGGCCCGAGCCGTGCTCGACCTCGATCACCCGCAGCACCTCGTCGTAGATCATCTGGAAGCTCAGGCGCCCCTTCATCTCGAAGAGGACCTTGATCAGCGCCCCCGAGAACATCGTGTAGAGGTGCCCCGGCGGCGCCCGCGACGCCTCGGCCGGGCCCGACGAGCACATCACCGCCGTCCCCTGCGCCGGCCACTCGTTCGGGATCCGGCGCCGTCCGGCCCGCCCCGGCTGGAACTGGTACACCTCGGCGCCCGCGAAGCAGCAGTCGAGGATCAAGAACTTGCGCAGCCGCCCGGGCGACTGGCTCAGCGCGTGCGCCAGGTGCGACACCTGCAGGCTCGTGAAGAGCTCGCTGTCGCTCCGCGTGCGCCGGATCGCCAGCAGGAAGGTCCGGCCGGGGCCGTCCAGGATCCCGTGGCCGACGTAGTACACGACCAGGTTCGCCGGCTGCACCGGGCGGCTCGTCGGCGCCAGGAAGTCGGCGATCCGCGTCAGCTGCGAGCTCGGGTCGCTCGCCTCGTCGAAGAGGTCGAGCACGTTGCTGCCTGGCACCCCGACCCGCCGGAAGTACTCGAGCACCTTGTCGCGAGAGCGCAGGAACGCCGCGTTGTCGAGCGCCGGCGCCTCCGGGAAGGCGTGCGCCCCCAGCAAGATCACGAGGGTCGCGTCGGACACGATCCCTCGACCTACTCGGCAGGCGGCTCGCCGGGCTCGGAGGGCGTCTCGCCGGGCGGCGCCCCCGCCGCGGGCCCGCGCGTGAGGTGCTCGACGACCTTCACCATGTCGGCGCTCGTCAGCCCCCGCATCACCAGCCCCGCCGACGACCAGTCCAGACTCGTGCCCCGCGGCTCGTGCTGCAACCACGCGCGCACCCCCCGGGCGACCTGCACCGCCGCGGCCGAGCTGACGAGCACCGTCAGCACCGTGCCGAGGTCCTGGCTGGCCGGGTCGGTGCGCACCCGCTGGACCCGCGCCTCCTCGAGCTCGCCCCGCAGCCAGCGCGCCAGCTCGCCCGCGCATACGTTCGCGTCCGCGTCCGAGAGCGCCGAGAACCCTATCGTGATCTCCATCTCCTCGTCCGCCCGCGCCATACCGGCCCTCCGGAGCCTCGCACGTTACCAGCGCGACACGCCCCTCACAAGCTGCGCGGCCGCGCCCGGCGCGGCGCGGCGCCGATCAGCCGGGGCGCTCGCCGCGGATCCGCGGCAAGAGCTCGACGAAGTTGCAGGGGCGGTGCCGGCTGTCGAGCTGCGAGAGCAGGATCTTGTCCATCGCCGTGCGGACCGCCCCGTTCGATCCGGGCAGCAGGAACACGTAGGTCTCGCCGCAGAGCGCCGCCTCCGCGCGGCTCTGGATCGTCGAGGTCCCGATCTCGGCGAAGCTGAGCCAGCGGAAGAGCTCGCCGAAGCCCGGGATCGGCTTCGTCACCAGCGGCGCGAGCGCCTCGGGGGTCACGTCCCGCGGCGTCACGCCGGTGCCGCCGGTGGCGATCACGACCTCGACCTGTGGGTCCGCGATCCAGCCGCGCAGGACCTCGCGGATCGTCGCCTGGTCGTCGCGGACGATCGCCCGCCGCGCCACCTCGTGGCCGGCGGCGAGCAGCCGCTCGACGACGAGCGCCCCCGACGTGTCCGTCTCGAGCGTGCGGGTGTCAGAGACGGTCAGGACCCCGACCCTGACCGGGATGAATGCGCGGCTCGCCGTCGTCATGGCGAGCCCGACTCTACAGCCCCAGGATCTCCGGCGCGACCACAAAGTCGAGGTCGCGGATCGCGGCCGGCTGGTTGTAGGTCTGCAGCTCGATGTGGATGCGCCCCGACCGACCGCCCAGCGCCGTCGCGTCGGTGACCGTGTCGGGCACCAGGACCGCGATGTACATGTGCTCGAGCGTCCCCATGCCGTCGATGTCGACGAAGCCGACCGCGTAATTGTTGAGCATCGCGAAGTGGCCGCCGAAGCCGGTGTTGAAGCCGTCGACGTCGACCCACAGATCGACCTTCGGGATCTTCGGGTTGTCCCAGTCGTTGGGCTCCTCGGTGATGACGAAGTCCTGGCCGCGGAGCCCGAGCGGCAGCATCAGCAGGCCCTGGCCGCCGCGGACGATCTGGATCGGGTCGCCCGGCGCGAGCGCGTGGTAGACGGGCAGCGCGAGCGGATCATCGGGGTCGAAGACCGCCGCCCCGATCTCGAACTTCGCGTCGGTCTCGATCCCGCTCGGGTCGCACTCCTCGCGGTCCGGGAACGCCATGGCGAAGCTGCGGAGCTGGCCGTCGCAGATCGCCAGGCACTCCGCGGCCTCGTCCTCGGTGCCCTCCCAGCAGCTCCCGTAGGGCCCGTAGATGTCCTCCGTCTTCGCGCCCTCCGCGGCGTCGACGGCCTTGACGCAGTCGACGAACACGACGCAGACCTCCGGCGCGTTGCCGGGATCCGGCTCCGGGTCCGGCGGCGGTCGCTCACAAGCGAGCGCCAGGGCCAGGGCCGCCACCTTGATCATCCAGTCGCGCATGGGCACGGCTCTGATGGTGCGCTACCTCGGCGCCCGGGGCAACACACGCGCACGCCGGGCGGACATTTCGCTATCATCCCCAGGCCGTGCCCCGAAGCGTTCCCCGTCCGCGCGCACTCCGACGCGCCCGCGTGCTCGCGCTGGCCTGCGCGGCCGCCTCGCCCCTGGGCTGCTACAGCGACGCCTACCTCGACGGCCTCTGCGCCCGCACCAACACCTGCGCGATCAGCCGGGTCGCGTTCCACATCACCACCCTCGAGCTCGTCGACCCCCACTCCTACACCTTCGACACCGACCTCAGCGTCTGCGACGACTCGACCGACGACTTCAACACCCTGCTCGCCCAGAGCATCGCCGACTTCAGCGTCGGCCACGCGATCGTGGTCCGCCCGCTCGACCTCAGCCTCGAGACCATCAAGCTCCAGTTCGTCGCCGCCGACTGCTTCAAGGACGACATGACCGACGGCTCGAC
>CAZMML010000205.1:0-6545 GCA_964567335.1 uncultured Nannocystis sp.
ATGGCCGCCTACTACGGCGGACCCGTGCAGGCGCTCGAGATCCGCGGCGACGCGGTCGCGATCCTCCGCGGCCGCCCCGGCGCGACTTCGCCGGCGCCGTGAGAGGTCACACCAAGGCGCTCTTGAACGCGTCAGGAGTGCCACACTGAGCCCATCGGTCGGAGGGCACCCTCGTGCGCGCCATCCTGACCGCGGAGGCTCCCCATGTTCCTGTTCCGCGAGGCCGCCCCGAGCGACGAGGACGCGATCTTCGAGCTCGCGCGCCACCTCAACAGCCTCAACCTGCCGCCCGAGCGTCCCTACATCCGCGAGCTGCTGCAGCGCTCGGTCGCCTCGTTCCGCGGCAGCCCCGACTTCGACCCCAACCGGCGCTTCCTCTTCGTGCTCGAGGGCGCGGGCGGCGAGGTCGTCGGGACCTCGATGATCCACGCCCAGCACGGCGACTACGACGAGCCGCACGTGTTCTTCCGCGTGATCCAGGAGGAGCGCTACGCCGACCTGCGGGTCACGCCGAGCTCCGAGTTCCACGACGTCCACATGCGCCACACGATGCTCTACCTCGGCCAGACCTACGACGGGCCGACCGAGCTCGGCGGCCTCGTCCTGCGGCCGGAGCTGCGCAACCACCCCGACAAGCTCGGGCGCCTGCTCTCGCTGGCGCGCTTCGTCTTCATCGCCGTCCACCGCGGGTGGTTCCGCGAGCGCCTGCTCGCCGAGCTGCTGCCCCCGCTCGTGACCGGCCCCGGCGGCACCCGCTCGCCGCTGTGGGACGCGCTCGGCCACAAGTTCACCGGCCTCTCCTACGAGGAGGCCGACCGCCTGAGCCGCTTCAACAAGGAGTTCATCTGGCGGCTCTTCCCGACCATGCCGATCCACGCGTGCCTCTTGCCCGAGGGCGTGCAGGAGATCATCGGTCAGGTCGGCCCGGCCACGGTCGGCGCCAAGCGCCTGCTCGAGAGCATCGGCTTCCAGTACAGCGGGCGGGTCGACCCCTTCGACGGCGGGCCGCACTATGAGGCCGACACCGACCAGGTGACGATCGTCCGCGACACCCGCGCCTACACGCCGCTCCCGGAGGCGCCCGACCCCGACGGGCAGCCTGGCATCGTCGCCGTCGTCCAGGAGCGCGCGCCGCACTTCCGCGCCGTCTGGACCCCGGCCCAGGCCGTGCTCGTCGACCCCCGCGACCCCCCGGACCAGGTCCGGATCCTCCCGGAGGCGCTCACGCGCCTCGGCGTCCTCGGGCCGGACCAGCCGGAGGTCCCGCAGGACTCCCGCGTACACGTCGCCCTGAGGCCCCTGCGCCGCTTCGGCGATCGCGTCGCCAGCGTCCCCCCGCTGGCGCGCTCCCCGACCGGCTCCCTGCGGCTCACCTGAGCGCGAGGCGCTGCCCGACGAGGCGCTCAGTAGACCCGGAAGCTGTAGTCGAAGAACGCGTGCTTGAACTTGCTGCCCGCGGGGACCTCGAGCTTCACGTCCTTGATCAGGTCGATCATGCACTGGACGGCGGGGTCGCTGGCGGCCCGTCCGACCGGCTTGATGCTCGACAGGCGGCCGTCGGCGCTGAGCATCAGCTTGAAGTGGACGTCGGTCTCGAGCGGCACGTCGTGCTGCCGCCCGCACTGGCTCGCCGCCGGGCGGTAGGGTCGGAGCAGGTTGTCGATCTGCGCCTCGCTCACCTCGATCGGCGCGCCAGGGTCGTCCTCGATGTCGAAGTTGACGGGCTCCTTGGGGCCCGTCTTCCCCGACTTGGTCGCGGCGCCGGTCTTGGTCTCGGGCGGAGGGGGCGCCTTGCCGAGCTCGACCGGCGGCTCGACCTTCGCGTCCGGCGGCGGCTCGACCTTCGCATCCGGCGGCGGCGGCTCGACCTTCGCATCCGGCGGCGGCAGCTCGACCTTCGCATCCGGCGGCGGCTCCGCCTTGATCGGGTCGGTCTTCGCCGGCGCCGGGGCCTTGACCTCGGGCGCCTTCGGGGCCGTCACCGGCGGGGCGGGCTCGGACGGGGCCTCGCCTGTGAGCAGCGAGAGGCCCGGGGTGCCGGCGAAGACCCAGCCGAGGAGGCCCGCGGCGACCAGCGCGAGCGCGACGGTCATGCCGACGCTGCTCTCGCGGGGCACGACCGCCGAGATGCTGCGAGCGGCGGTGATCGAGCTCGCGGGCGGGCGGCGACGGACGCCAGACTCGGTCGGCGGGAGGCGGGTGATGCGGGTGTCGTCGAGGAGCGCGACCCGCATCTCCATGACGTTCTGGTAGCGCTCCTCCGGCGCCTTGCTCAGCGCCTTGAGGATCACCCGCTCGACCACGCTGGGGATGTTGGCGTCGGGCGCGACGCGGCGCGGCGGGATCGCCGTGTCGAGCAGCTGCATCGCCAGCACCGTGGTCTGCTTGCCGCTCTTGAAGGGGCAGGTGCCGGTGAGCAGCTCGTAGAGAAGCACGCCGACGCCGTAGATGTCGACCCGTGGATCCGGCTTGGCGCCGCGGATCAGCTCGGGCGCCATGTACTCCGGGGTCGAGAGCAGCACCCCGCCCGCGAGCAAGCCCTCGGGCAGGTCCTCGTCGACGATCCGCGCGAGCCCGAAGTCGAGGACCTTGATGAAGTCGTCGCCCGCCGCGCTGCGGATGCGGAAGCAGTTGCTCGGCTTGAGGTCGCGGTGGATCACGCCCTGGGCGTGCGCCGCCTCGAGCGCGTCGCAGATGTGGAGGAACATCGGCAGCACCCGCGTCCACGGCAGCGGGCCGTGGCGCCGCAGGGTCTCCCGCAGGCTCTCCCCCTCGAGGAACTCGGCGACCAGGTACGCCAGGCCGTCGGCGGTCCCGAAGTCGACCACGTCGCAGATGTGGGGGTGGTGCAGCCGCGACGCGACCCGCGCCTCCTGGACGAAGCGACGCTGGACGATGTCGAGGGCGGCCTGGTTGAAGTTGGCGTTGCGCAGGACCTTGACCGCGAAGCGCTTGTCGCCGCCGGCCAGCGCGCGCGCCTCGTACACGGTGCAGAGCCCGCGACCGCCGAGCGAACGCCCGAGCCGGTAGTTGCCCAGCACCCGGTCGACGAGGTCGCCCTCGAGTTCCTCCTCGGGCGGGACGCGCGTGAAGCGCCCGCTGAGCGAGGCCGGGTCCGACTCCTGCGCGAGGCTGGGGATCTTGATCACCCCGGAAGATTCGCCGGGGGACAGCTCGGGCGGGTTGGACGCTGCGCTCATGGGGCGCCGGGAAGCATAGCCGAGGGCGGGCGCAGGGATCGAATCCGCGGCGACAACCGGGTCGCGCGCTTCCGCACCTCGCCAGCGCGGCGATCGCCGTGGGGCTCCAGGTGTCGAGCAAGAAATGTCTCTTGAGACATGTACCTCACGCGCCGCACGAACTCCCCCGCAGGCCTGCCTGCCGACAGGCCCGCGTCGGGCGTACTCGCGCGAGCACGCGGCGGCTTGACCGCTTGTCAAGCGGAGGGGGCTCGCGCATGGTACCAGGGCATGCGACGGCTCGCCTCGGCACTCCAGCGGGCGCTGGTCCTCGGCGGCCTCTGGGGCGGCGGCGTCGCGTCCGCCGCCGCGCCGCCGGACATCGGCCCGCCGCCGACCCTGCCCGACCTCGGGCCGCCGCCTGCGCTCCCCCCCCCGAGCACTGGGGGCGACCTGTCTCCGGGACCACCTCCCTCGCGCCCGCCCGCGACCCGGCCGGGCGGACCCCCGGTCGCCCGACCGAGCGGACCCCCGGTCGCCCGACCGAGCCCCCCGCCGCCGGGGCCGCCGGTGATGCGGCCGACCCTCCGGCCCACGCCCGCGCCCACGCCCGCGCCCACGCCCGCGCCCACGCCTGCGCCCCCGCCCCCGCCCGTGGCCGAACCATCCGGGCCGCCGCTCGGCTCGATCCCGGCGCCCCCGCTCGTCCCTCCGCCCACCGAGCCGCCGCCGGTCAGCGCGCCCTCCCCTGCGCCGGACCCTTCGCTGCAGGCGCCCATGATCGCCGGCGCCGACCCGATCGAGCCGGAGAAGCCCCCGGAGCCGCCGAAGAAGAGCCGCGAAGAGGAGGCCGAGGAGGAGGCGCGGGCGCTGCGGAAGCAGCCGAAGAAGTGGCGCCACAACGGGCTCCTCCTCGAGCCGCGGATCGGCGTGCTGGGCTGCACGAGGACCTTCTGCGCGGGGTCCGCGGGCCACGACGCGAGGCCGGGGCTGATGCTCGGCGGCATGGTCGGCGGCAACGTGTTCGGGCTCCTCGACCTCGGGATCGAGGCGGTCTGGAGCGCCCCCCGCACCGGCGAGATCGCCGGCCGTAACGCGGTGACGCTCTACGGCCTCGATCCCGTCCTCCTGCAGCAGGTGATCGCCGAACGGACCGGCGTCGACTTCGTCCAGCTCGACTTCTCGAAGCTCACGGTGACGAGCGGGACGATGCGCTCGGTCAGCGTCGGACCGGCGCTGCGGATCCACTTCATCCGCAAGGGCCGCGGGATCGCCTACATCGGCGCCGGACTCCACTACCAGCTCTGGCGCAACCGCTACGAGACCGCGGGCGGCCCGACCCGGCTCGACTTCCACGGCTTCGTGGCCCCCCTCCGGATCGGCGGCGGCGCCTTCGTCCACCCGAACATCGCCATCACCGGCGAGCTCGCCTACAACCACGCCTTCTACCTCGTCGGCGGGATCAGCCACACCGAGCTCTCGGCGGTCACGCCCCTGACGGTCATCGAGGGGGCGGCGCGCGAGGCCGGCTCGGACCTCCGACGCGGCATGCCGCGCTTCTGGTCCTTCTCCATCAACCTCCGCTTCCGCCTCGGCGTCTAGTGACGAGCGACGCCTGGGCGTCTGCGAGCGAGGCGTGGCGCCCCCGCAAGGACCGACCTGACGCATTGAAGCGCTCTCCTTGCGCTCCTCGGTCTCGCGTCGTTCGGCGCCCGGTCGAGGTCCGTGCGCAAATGACGCAGGTCCGTCCTGAGGCCGCGTTCATGGACGCAGGCGAAGTTGACGGTCGAAAGGGCCCGTCCTACAGTCCGCGCCGATGTTCCGCGCCCTCTCCTCGCGTCTCGCCCCCCTGGGCCTCATCGCCCTGCCCTTGCTCACCCTGCTCGGCGCCTCGTGCGACGGCGGCGGAGGCTCCTCCGCGCCGACGATCGAGGTGACGAGCGAGCAGCTCAAGGCGGGCGGCGTGTTCATCACCTACGTGCTCGGCTGCGACAAGGGCTGCGACCAGCTCGGCCGCGGGGACCTCGTGCTCGAGCTCGGGGGCCAGCCGGTGACCACCGCCAAGGACCTGCGGGTCAGCAAGATCGCCACCGGGGAGCCCGTCAAGCTGAAGGTGCAGAAGGCGAAGACGGGCCAGGTCATCGAGGTCGAGATCGTCGCCAAGCCCAACGGCTCGATGCCGCCGATCGCCGAGGCCCCGCCCTTCTGGTCGGTCGGCGCGGCCGACCTCGACAAGGCGCCGCAGTGGGCCCGCCGCAACCTCTTCGGCCACGCGAGCCTGATGGCGATGCTCATGAGCATCAACGGCGGCATCACCGACGGCCGCTCGCTGCTCGGCAAGAAGCGGCTGATCCTCTTCTGGGACTGGGCGACCCGCGAGGAGCAGGCGCAGGCGGTCAACATGATGCAGGTGCTGCAAATGGCGCAGGCCGACCTGCAGGCCGCGGGCGCCGAGATCATGTTCACGCACATCACGTTCCCGAGCAACAACCTCGGCGACGGCAGCCCGCGCGTGCGACCGATGAACGACTCGGGCCTGCGCGACTGGGAGAAGACCCACGGCAAGCCCGAACTCCCGGCGCTCCCGACCTACCGCTTCCCGAACGCGACCGAGTACAACCCCTCGCGCGAGCTCGGCCTCGAGGGCGCGACGACCTACATCCAGTACCTGCGTCAGTCGCCGGCGATCGTCCTGCTCGACGAGGAGGGGATCGTCCGCTGGCACTCCGAGGGGATCCAGGCGCCCCCGGCGGGCGATCCGATGGCCGGCAAGGGCAAGGATGATCAGTGGACGATCATCCAGGCGATCGAGTTCCTGAAGGCGATTTGACCGGCGGCTCAGGCGCGACGGCCTCGTCCGCCGCGCCCTCGTCCTGGGCGCCCTGACCGCGGCGCAGCGGGTGCTCGAGCAGCGGGAGCCGCTCGTTCTCGCTGCGCTCGACCAGCAGCTCGAGGCCGTCGAGCACGAGCTCCGGCGCGGTGACGCTGACGTCGACCGTGTTGCTGAGGATCCCGTCCATGCCGGTCTCGGCGCCGAAGCCCCCCGTGGGCCCGGGTCCGATCCGCAGCGGCAGCGCCGGACCGGCGACGCCGACGGCCCGGATCCGCCGCAGCACCCGCATCGAGGCCGGCGCGAGCATCGCCCCGCGCACGAGGGTCCGCTCGCCCCCCGCGTCGAGGCGGTAGATCGCGGCCGGCAGCGGGAGCGCGACCTTGCGGCCGGTGCTGTAGCTCGACGCGCCCTCGCGGCCGACCGGCCCGAGGATGTTGCCGTCGCGCAGCTCCTCGACGACGTAGGCGAAGTCGTAGCCGTCCTCGCGGGCGCGCCGGAGCAGCTCCTTCTCCAGCGCCTTGCGCGGGAGCCCG
>CAZMML010000206.1:0-6526 GCA_964567335.1 uncultured Nannocystis sp.
CATCTGCTCGCTGACGTCGACGATGATCGCGCGGGTGCGCACGAGCGCGCCGTCCTGGTCGCGCACGGCGGTGGCGCCGAAGAGGCCGTCGAAGGTCGAGCCGTCCCGGCGTCGGAAGCGCTGGTGGACGTTCTTGATCTCGCTGATCTGGCCGGAGCGGAACGCGGCCCAGCGAGCGGCGCAGCTGGCCTGGTCCTGCGGGAGGAGCAGCGCCGAGATGGGGAGGCCGGCGGCCTCTTCGGCGGTGTATCCGAACCACTCCACCCAGGTGCGGTTGACCCACGCGATCCGGCCTTCGGCGTCGAGCGACTGGAGGGCGAAGGGGGCCTCATCGACAAGGCCTGCGACTTGGTCGGCGGTGAAGATCACGCGGGGAGCCTCAGCAAGAAGGCCGCGCCGGGGGCGGCGTCCTCGATCCAGATGGTGCCGCCGTGGGCCTCGGCGGCGGCGCGGCAGAAGGCGAGGCCGAGGCCCCGACCCGTGCGGGTGAGCGGGGCCTGGGTGTCGGCCTGGACATAACGGTCGAAGAGTCGGTCGCGCATCTCGGGGGGGATCCCGGGCCCGGTGTCCGCGATCCGGAGGGTGATGTGCTCGCCCTCTCGACGGCCCCCGATCGTCACGGTGCCGCCGCTCGGGGTGTGACGGAGGGCGTTCTCGACGAGGTTGTCGAGGACCCTGGCGAGCAGGTCTCGGTCGAGCTCGGCGCGGACGCAGGCGGGGTCGAGCTCGGCGCGGCGCTCGACCTCGGCCTCGCGCGCGGCGGGGCCGGCGTTCTCGAAGACCTCGTGGACGAGGGCGGTGAGGTCGACCTCGCCGCGGTTGGCGCGGAGCAGGCCCTCCTCGGCCTTGCCCACGTCGAGGAGGTTGAGGACGAGGCGCAGCATGTGCTGCACCTCGCGCCGGATCAGCGAGGTCGCGGCGCGGCCGCGGTCGGTGAGGCCCTTGTCGCGGGCGAGGAGCTGGGCGTTGAGGTCGATCGCGTGGATCGGGTTCTTGAGGTCGTGGATGATGAAGGAAGCGAGCCGCTCCTTCTGGAGCTGGAGCCGCGTGAGCTCGTCGCGCTGGCGGCGGAGGACGTCAAAGGCGCCGCGGAGCTCGCTGTCGAGGCCGCGCAGGCGGATCTGGGCCTGCACGCGCACGAGGAGTTCGGTGACCCGGAGGGGCTTGGTCAGGAATTCGGCCCCGCCGGAGCGCAGGGCGCGGTCGAAGGTGTCGAGGTCACGGAGGGCAGTGAGGAAGATTACGGGCGTCTGCGGGCCCCCTGGAAGGGCCCGAATGCGCTCGCAGGCGCCGAAGCCGTCGAGCCTTGGCATGCGGACGTCGAGCAAGACGCAGTCGGGCCGCTCAGCGGTGAAGACGGCGACGGCGGCGAGTCCGTCCTCGGCCTCGACGACCTGATAACCCTCGTCCTCCAGCGCCGCCCGCGCGAGCTCGCGGTTGGCCGCGTCGTCGTCGACGACGAGCACCTTGGGCTGCTTTCGCGGCGCTGTGTTCACGATTGGAAGGTTAGAGCGCCCCCGCAGCCAGAGAACGGAAAAATTTTCGGATGAGGGGTTTCCATGGAGGCATATCTACGCAGGTAAATCCCTTAGTCCTTGCGCGTGCTCTTCGTCGTGCGCGCGAGGGGGTCGGAGAGAACGACGCGATCGCGGGCCTCGTGCAGGAGTTCGGCGCGAAGCTGTCCGACGAGGGCGTGAGAGCCGCAGATCACGAGCTCACCGCCTGCGCCGAGGAGCTCCGAGATAGCGCGGTGTAAGGACGGATCGTCGGGCCCTGCGTAGAGGGGATCGCCGGGGCCCGCGAGGAGATCCAGCGGGTATGCGCCGGGCGCGGGCGGCACGAGCCACAGCGGCGCGTCCAGGCGCCGGAGGAGGGCCAGCATCGCGGGGGCGTCCTTGTCGGCGAGGCAGCCGAAGGCGATCGCTCGCCGCGGAACGGGCTGACCTGATAGCCATGTTACAAGGGCCAGGACACCGTGGGGGTTGTGGCTCGCGTCGAAGACGGCGCTCCCGCCCCCGACGGCGCGGCGCTCGCAGCGGGCCGGCCACGAGACGCCGTCGAGGTCGGCGGCGGTGAGCGCGGGGTCGAGCGCGCGCGCCCCGGCGAGCGCGAGCGCGGCGTTGACCCGCTGGTGCTCGCCGGGGAGGCCCGCGGGCGGGCGGGGCAGGGGCTCGACGAAGGCGAGCGGGACGTGGTGCGCGTCGGCGGCGGCGCGCAGGACGGCGACGACGCCGTCCCGCTGGGGGGCGGAGAAGGTCGGGGCCCCGGCGGCCATGACGGCGGCCTTCTCGGCGGCGATCGCGTCGACGGTCTCGCCGAGGTAGGCCTGATGATCGAGGTCGATCGGGGTGATCAGGGTGACGCGGGCGGGGACGACGCGGGTGGCGTCGAGGCGTCCGCCTAGACCTGCCTCGAGGACCATGACCTCGACGCCAGCCCGCTCGAAGGCGACGAGCGCGGCGAGGGTGAGGATCTCGAAGAAGGTCAGCGGGCGCGGGAGGCCCCGCGCCTCGGCGGCGAGGACCTCGGCGGCCCAGGCCGCGAGGGCGTCGTCGTCGGCGGGGCCGCCGGCGATCTGGATCCGCTCGCCGACCCGGTGGAGGTGCGGGCTGGTGTAGAGGCCGACGCGGCGGCCGCGCCGCGCGAGCGCGTGGGCGACCATCGCCGAGGTGGAGCCCTTGCCGTTGGTGCCGACGACGTGGACGCAGGGGATCGCGGCGGCGGGCCGTCCGAGCGCGGCCCACCCGGCGAGGACGGCGTCGAGGGTGAGCTGCACGCCGAGGCTTCGGCGAGCGAAGAGGACGTCCTGCCAGGCGCTCATGCGGGCGCGGGCAGGGCGGCCCTGGCCCGCGGGGGGGCGCCGCTCAGGAGGCGGAGGACCAGGCCGATCTGATCGCGGAGCTCGAGGCGGGCGACGATCCGGTCGAGCATGCCGTGCTCGAGCAGGAACTCGGCGCGCTGAAAGCCCGGGGGGAGCTCCTGGCCGATCGTCTGCTGGACGACGCGCGGGCCGGCGAAGCCGACGAGCGCCCGCGGCTCCGCGAGGATCACGTCGCCGAGCATGGCGAAGCTGGCGGCGACGCCGCCGGTGGTCGGGTGGAGGCAGACGGAGACGTAGGGGAGCCCGGCGGCCCGCAGGCGGCCGCGGGCGGCGGAGGTCTTGGCCATCTGCATGAGCGACAAGATCCCCTCTTGCATGCGGGCGCCGCCGGAGGCGCTGAAGATGACCGCCGGGATCTTGCGCTCGAGCGCCCGCTCGAACACGCGGGTGACCTTCTCGCCGACGACGGAGCCCATCGAGCCGCCCATGAACTCGAAGACGAAGAAGCCGGCGCTGACGTCGAGGCCGTCGATGCGGGCGAGGCCGGCGGTGAAGGCGTCGCCAGGGCCGGCGCTGCCCTCCGCCTTGGCGATGCGCTCGCGGTAGGGCGCCTGGTCGACGAAGCCGAGCGGGTCACCGGAGCGGAGCTCGCGATCCAGCGGCTGCCACGAGTCGGGGTCGAGCATGGCGGCGATCCGCTCGCGGGTCGGCATGGCGTGGTGGTGGCCGCACGCGGGGCAGACGCGGAGGTTGTGGACGAACTCGGCGGTGTAGGTGATCTCGCCGCACGAGTCACACTTGGTCCACAGCCCCCGCGGGACCGAGACCTTGTTGCTCTCGCTCGTCTGCTCGAGCGCCTGCTTTTTGCGTCGCCACCACGCCATCGCGCTGTGTTACCCCCTGGCCGCGGCGCATCATCGCCGCCGGAGCCCCCCAGATCAAGCGCGGCCTTGCTGCGCGGGCGCCGGCTTGGTAGGGGTGGCGCGTGCAAGAGCGCAAGCAGCCCCTCACCTACGCGCAGGCGGGCGTCGACATCGACGCCGGGAACGAAGCGGTGCGGCGGATCCGGCACCTCGTGGCGAGCACCCGCAGGCCGGAGCAGATCGGCGACATCGGCGGCTTCGCGGGGCTCATGGGGCTCCCGAGCGGGCTCGTCGACCCAGTGCTGGTCTCCTGCACCGACGGGGTGGGCACCAAGCTGCTGGTGGCGATCGCGCTGGATCGCCACGACACGGTCGGGATCGACCTGGTGGCGATGAACGTCAACGACCTGCTGGTCACGGGCGCGGCCCCCCTCTTCCTGCTGGACTACATCGCGTGCGCCGCGCTGCGTCCGGACTTCGTCGAGGCGATCGTCCGCGGCGTGGTGGCGGGCTGCCGGCAGGCCGGCTGCGCGCTGCTCGGCGGCGAGACGGCCGAGCTGCCGGGCCTCTACGCGGCGGGGCACTACGACCTCGCGGCCTTCGCGGTCGGGGTGGTCGAGCGCGGCAAGCTCCTCGGCCCCGATCGCGTCCGGGCCGGCGACGTGGCGCTCGGGCTGACCTCGTCGGGCCTGCACAGCAACGGCTACAGCCTCGCCCGCAAGGCGCTGCTCGACCCGCAGCACGCGGGGCTCGCCCTGGACGCGCCGCTGCCCGGCGACCCCGCGGCCCGCAGCGTCGGCGAGGCGCTGCTGGCCCCGACGCGGATCTACGAGTACGCGTTCGCGCCGCTGCGGCGCCTGCCCGACGCGCCGCTCCACGGGGCGGCCCACATCACCGGCGGCGGCCTGCTCGAGAACCCGACCCGCGCGCTCGGCGAGCGCCTCGCGCTCGAGCTCGATCTGTCGCCGATCCCGCTGCCGGCCGTGCAGGCGACGATCGCCGCGCAAGGGGTGTCGGTCCGCGAGCAGCTCCGGACCTTCAACTGCGGGGTCGGGATGATCCTCTACGTCGACCCGGACCACGTCGAGGCGACGACGGCGGCGCTGCGGCGGGCCGGCGACGCGCCGGCGATTCTCGGCCGCGTGGTCCCGCGCGAGTCGGACGACGCGCCGCGCGTCCGGATCCGCGGAGGATCGTGGATGGGCGGCGCGGTCGAGCTCGGGCCCTGAGCGGGCGGTCGGGCTACCAGAGCTCGCAGGCCTCGCGGGCGCGCATGGGCGTGCCGGGCTGGCACTGGAACGCCTCCCAGAAGCCGGAGAAGTGGGCGAGGGGGACGTTGACGCGCTGCTTGGGCGGGCTGTGCGGGTCGATGGTGGCGCGCAGGCGCTGGCTGGCCTCGGTCTCGTGCGAGCACCAACCCTGCGCGAAGCCGACGAAGAAGAGCTGCTCGGAGGTGAGGCCCTGGATCCGCGGCGTCTCGGGCTTGGCGGCGGTGTAGCGGCGGTAGCCGGCGTAGGCGGCCTTGATCCCGCCGAAGTCGGCGATGTTCTCGCCGAGGGTGAGCTTGCCGTTGAGGCGCACGCCGGGGACCACCTCGATCTCGCCGTAGGTGCGCTCGATGCACTGGGCCCGGGACTCGAAGCGGCCAGCGACGCTTGGGTCCCACCACTCGCGGAGCACGCCGTCCTTGTCGAACTTGCGGCCCTGGTCGTCGAAGCCGTGGCTGAGCTCGTGCCCCATGACCATCCCGATCCCGCCGAAGTTCATCGACATCGGGAAGTCGGCGCTGAAGTAGGGCGGCTGGAGGATCCCGGCCGGGAAGACCATCTCGTTGGCGCTCGGGTTGTAGTAGGCGTTGACGAGCGCGGGCGGCATCTCCCACTCGGCCTTGTCGACGGGCCGGCCGATCCGCTCGAAGTCGTAGCGGAAGAGGAAGCCGCGGATCGCCATCGCGTTGGTGAAGTGGCTCTTTCGCTGCAGCTTGAGGCGGCCGTAGTCGCGCCAGCGGTCGGGGAAGCCGATCTTGTTGGTGAGCGCGCGGATCTTCTCGGTCGCGCGGCCGCGGGTCGCGTCGTCCATCCAGGCGAGCGCGGGCAGGCCGGCGGCGAAGGCCTCCTCGATCGCGGCGATCATCTCCAGCGCGATCGCCTTGCTCGATCCGCTGAAGCGCTCCTGCACGAAGGCCTGGCCGACGAGCTCGCCGAGGCCGAAGTTGGCGCCGGTGACGCAGCGCTCCCAGCGGGGCGAGAGCTCCTTGGCGCCGGTGAGCGAGGCGGTGAGGCTGAAGTCGGCGGCGACGATCTCGCGGGTCAGCAGCGGCGCCGAGGCGCGGATGATGTGCCAGCGGAGGTAGCTGCGCAGCGTCTCCGGGTCGGTCGCCTTGAGCAGCGGCCCGAGGCGCTCGAGGTAGGAGGGGACCTGGACGTTGAGGTCGGCGCCGATGTTCGGGTAGCCGAGCGCCGCGAAGAAGGACGTCCAGTCGAGCATGGGGGCGAGCTGGGCGAGGCCGGGGACGCCGACCAGGTGGTAGGTCTTGTCGGGGTCGCGGAGCTCGTCGCGCGGGCGCTGGATCTTGGCGAGTTCGGTCTCGAAGGCGACGACCTTGGTCGCGGCCGCCCGGGCGCGCTCGGCGGGGTCGCCGAGGAGGCCGAACATGCGCCCGATGTGGGCCTCGTAGGCGAGGAGGAGCGCGCGCGAGGGCTGATCGGTCTTGAGGTAGAAGTCGCGGTCAGGCAGGCCGGTGCCGCCCTGATCGAGGTGGGCGATGTAGACGCCAGGCCGCTTGGGGTCGGGCTCGACGTAGATCGTGAACAGCGGACCGGCGCCGCCGAACAGGTCGCCG
>CAZMML010000207.1:0-6512 GCA_964567335.1 uncultured Nannocystis sp.
GGGCCGCGTGCCGCGGCCAGCTCTTCGACGAGGACCTCGGGCGCGTGCCGGGCTGTCACCGCGTCCACGTCGCGCGGGCCCGCTTCGCCCCCCCGCGCGGCGCTCAGACCGAGGAGCACGGCGGCGACCTCGACCTCGAGCTCGAGGTCCCGATCGAGAGCGCCTGCGCGCTCGACCAGGTCCGCGGCTTCGAGCTCGTGGACGCGGACGGCGACGGCAGCCAGGAGCTCCGCGTCGACCTCGTCTTCGTCGATCCCCGGCGGGACTTCATCACCCGCGAGGCCTACACCGCCCGCGCCCGCTTCGCGGCCCTCTATCGCCGCGACCTCAGCCCCCAACTCGTCCTCGCCGTGGCCCCGGTCGGCAACGAGGAGAGCACCGCCGTCGCCGAGCGGGCCGCCCGCTTCGAGCTCGTCGACGACGACGGCGACGGGCGCCTCGACCTCGCGCTCGAGCTCGCCGACGTCGAGCAGGGCTCGGCCTGCGAGTTCGGCGACGACCTCTTCCCCGCCCTGGACGGCGACTGCGAGGGCGAGCTCCTGCGCAAGGTCTTCCGCTACGACCCGACCCTCGACCTGTGGTCGGGCGCCCCGCTCACCGCGGCGGAGCTCGCGGCGATCCGGTGACCTCGGCGCCTCACGTCCTCCGCAGCCACCGTGCTGCTCCTCCGCCTCGAGTACCGCTACGACCTCTCGAGCAGCCGCGCCGGCTTCTTCTACCGCGACGACGCGATCGCCGACGACGCCGCCGGGCTCGCCCGCCAGCAGCACACCGTCTTCTTCAGCGTCGCCGGCGTGTTCGCCCACCGCTTCGCAGGTCGGCGCGGGTGAGCGGCACCGGGCTGGCGTCCCCCCGGTCCGCGGCGGCAGGCGCGGAGAGCGATTGCGGCGCGGCGGGTCCGCGGGTAGCATGACCGAATGCTGCACCAGCGCGGACCCGCGCGACGGCGTCCTTCGACGAAGGCCGGGAGCGGCCGGTGGGTCGGCGTCCCGCTGGCCGCCGCGCTGGCCTGTTACAGCGGCGTGAGCCCCAGCGGCGGCGACGACTCGAGCAGCGGCTCCGGCGGCAGCTCGCAGGGGGACGCCTCGAGCTCCAGCGGCGGCGCGCCGAGCGAGCCGATCGCCTCGGGTCCCACGGGGTTGCGCCTGCTGACGCCGACGCAGTACCGCAACTCGCTGCTCGACGTGCTCGGCGAGGTCGCGGCGCCGGCGGTCGGCCAGTGGCGCTCGTCGATCGCGGCGGCGCAGGGCGGCGTCGCGGCGGCCGCGGTCGAGGACTACGAGGCCGCCGCGCAGACGGTCACCGCCGCGATCTTCGGCGACGAGGTCGCGCGCCAGGGCCTCGCCGGCTGCACGCCGGGCGCCACGCCGGGCGACGCCTGCGTCGCCCAGGTGATCACCGCGCTCGGACGACGCGCCTGGCGGCGCCCGCTCGCCGCCGACGAGGTGATGCGCTACGGGGATCTCGCGGCCGAGGTCAGCGCGCTGCTCGGGGGCGACCCCTGGGTCGGGCTGCAGCACGCCGTGGCCGGCCTGCTGCAGTCGCCGAACTTCCTCTACCGCGTCGAGCTCGGCGCCCCGGTCGAGCCGGACGACCCGCTCCACGTGCGCCTCGACGGCTACGAGATCGCCTCGCGGCTCTCGTACCTGGTGTGGAACACGACCCCGGACGACGCCCTCCTCGACGCGGTCGCGGCCGGCGAGCTCGACGACGACGCCGGCCTCGCGGCCCAGATCGATCGCCTGCTCGCCTCGCCGCGCGCGCGGGACGGCGTGATCCAGCTCTTCGTCGACATGTTCGACCTCGACGCGCTGCTCTCGCTGCAGAAGGACCCGGTGCTGCTGCCCGCGTTCACGCCGACGATCGGCCCGGCGATGCGCGAGGAGCTCGTCCGCGTCATCGCCGACACCGTCCTCGAGCGCCGCGACTACCGGCGCCTCTTCGACACCCGACGCGGCTTCGTCGACGCCGAGCTCGCGGCGTTCTACGGCGTCGGCGGCCCGGAGGGCGAGGGCTTCGCCCCGGTCGACCTCCCGGCGACCCGCGGCGGCCTGCTCACGCTCGCGGGCTTCCTCGCCATCAACTCGGGCGAGGCCAGCACCTCGCCGACCCGGCGCGGGCTGGTCGTGCGGCGGACCTTGACCTGCCAGACCGTGCCGCCGCCGCCGCCCGACGTCGAGGCGAAGCTGCCCGAGCCCGGCGAGGGCGAGGGCCCGATGACCAAGCGCGAGCAGCTCGAGGCCCACGTGACCGATCCCGTGTGCGCCGGGTGCCACCAGTTCACCGACCCGGTCGGGCTGGCGCTCGAGCACTTCGACGCGCTCGGCGGCTACCGTGAGACCGATCAGGGCCTGCCGATCGACCCGAGCGGCCTGCTCGACGGCGTCCCCTTCGCTGACGCGGTCGAGCTCGGGGGCCTCTTCGCCGAGCTCCCCGCCGCCTCCGACTGCGTGGTGCGCAACCTCTACCGCTACGCGACCGGCCACATCGAGCAGGCCGACCAGGAGCCGGTCGTCGCGCTCCTGCGCGACGCGCTCGTCGAGAGCGGGTACGACCTCACCGCCGCCGTCGCCGCGCTCGCGCGCAGCGACGAGTTCCGCCACGCCACCCGCTCTCCGGAGGACCTGCCATGAAGGTGCGACCGATCAAGCGCCGAACGATGCTGCGCGGGATGCTCGGCGCGAGCACCGTCGCGGTCGGGCTCCCGCTCCTCGAGGCGATGCTCGACAGCCACGGCGAGGCGCTCGCCGAGGGCGAGCCCTTGCCGCTGCGCTTCGGCGTGTGGTTCTGGGGCAACGGCAGCCAGCCCGGCGCGTGGGCGCCGGCGGCCCTCGGCGCCGGCTGGGAGGCGAGCGGGCTGCTCGCGGGCCTCGCCCCGGTCAAGGACTACGTCAGCGTCGTCAGCGGCGGCGCGCTGCCGGTGCTCAAGAAGTACAACCCGCACGTCGAGGGCGCGGTCGGGATCCTCGCCGCCGGCAACCCGCTGCTGCACCCCTCGTTCAACGGCCAGAGCAACGACTGGGACTTCCTCACCGTCCCCTCGCCCTCCGTCGATCAGCTCGCCGTCGACACGCTCGCCGGCAAGTCGCCCTTCCGCACGCTCACGCTCTGCGTCACCCCCGTCCACACCTCGGACTCCGGCAGCAACAACGCGCCGGGCACCGCGATCAGCTACATCTCGCACCCGGCCCCCTACGTCTTCAACCCGCCGATCACCGACCCGAGCGAGCTCTTCGCGGCGCTCTTCGGCGTGATCAAGCCCGGCGAGGTCGAGCCGGCCGCGCTCGCCCGGGCCAAGGTGCTCGACGTGGTCCGCGGCGACGCGGCCGCGCTGCGCTCGCGCCTCGGCAAGAACGACCGCACCCGCCTCGACCTCCACCTCGAGGGGATCTACGAGCTGCAGAACCGCCTCACGGCGATGGTCATGGGCGGCGAGTCGTGCGCCATGCCGATGGACCCGGGCAACCCCGAATCCGAGCGCCTGCGCGCGCGCGCGATGGCCGAGCTGGTCGCCATGGCCTTCGCCTGCGACCTCAGCCGCGTGGTGTCGCTCGAGTTCTCGAGCCCCGCCTCCCACGTCGACTACCCCGACATCGGCATCACCGGCATGGGCCTCGGCACCTCCTTCCACGAGTACGAGCACCAGAAGGGCTACGACGCGAACGTCCTCAAGGGGCTGAGCTACTTCGTCGAGCTCTTCGGCGACTTCGTCGCCGCGCTGCGCGCCCTGCCCGAGGCCGGCGGCAACGTGCTCGATCGCTGCTGCGTGCTCGGGACCAGCGACGTCGCCGGCGGCTGGGACCACGCCATGAACGACTACCCGCTCTTCGTCGCCGGTCGGGCCGGCGGCCGCCTGGTCCACCCCGGCGTACACGCCGCGCTCGCAGGCGACAACCCCGCCCGCGTGCCCCTCACCTGCCTCCAGGCGGTCGGCGTGCCGATCGGCACCTTCGGCAGCGATCAGTTCGCGACCTCTCAGCCGGTCGCCGAGCTCCTCACCTGACGCGGCCCGCGAGCCCGTCGCGTGCGCTCTTGCTCCGCGCCCACGCGGCGGCCGGCAGGCATCCTCTCCGCCGACCTCCTCGTCGGAGCGATAGGCGGCCCGCCGGCCAGGTGGATACTCGAGGGCTCCTGCTATTGGAGAGCTGACCTCATGACCAAGCGCTTCCTGATCTTACTGGCGTGCGTGTGCCCGTCGTCCCTCATCGCCTGCGGTGATGACGTCCCGGCCACGACCGACATGACCACCACGACCGACGGCTCGTCGACCTCGATCGGCACGACGACCGACGCAACGACCGGCACGCCGAGCACCGGGACCACCGAGCTGCCGACCACGAGCGGCAGCAGCACCACCGGCAGCAGCTCGACCACGGACGTCTCGAGCTCGAGCGGCGGCCCCGCCGTGTGCGGGGACAGCGTGGTCGAGGGCACCGAGGAGTGCGACGACGGCGGCGAGTCGGCGACCTGCAACGACGACTGTACCGCGGCCGCGTGCGGCGACAGCAAGGTCAACGCCACGGCCAACGAGCAGTGCGACGACGGTAACGCCGACGACACCGACGACTGCGTCGCCGGCTGCTTGAACCCGACCTGCGGCGACGGCTTCACGTGGGCCGGCAACGAGGCCTGCGACGACGGCAACCAGGTCGACGACGACGCCTGCACCAACGCCTGCCAGCTGCCCGGGTGCGGCGACAACATCCTCCAGATGGGGGAGGAGTGCGACGACGGCAACATGGACGACACCGACGCCTGCGTCATGGGCTGCAAGAACGCGACCTGCGGCGACACCTTCGTCCAGACCGACGTCGAGGCCTGCGACGACGGCGGCGAGTCCGCGACCTGCGACGCCGACTGCACCGCCGCCGAGTGCGGCGACGGCACCGTCAACATGAGCGCCATGGAGGCCTGCGACGGCATGGGCGAGTCGATGACCTGCAACGCCGACTGCACCGCCGCCGCCTGCGGCGACAACAAGGTCAACATGACGGCCGGCGAGGCGTGCGACGACGGCAACATGGTGAACACCGACGCCTGCGTCGCGGGCTGCAAGGCCGCGTCCTGCGGCGACACCTTCGTCCAGATGGGCGTGGAGGACTGCGACGACGGCAACATGGTGAACACCGACGCCTGCGTCACGGGCTGCAAGGCCGCCAAGTGCGGCGACGGCTTCGTCCAGGCCGGCGTGGAGCAGTGCGACGACGGCAACATGGTCGACAACGACGCCTGCTCCAACACCTGTAAGCTGAGCGCCGCCTGCCTGGGCGGCTCGGTCGAGAAGACCGTCGCGCCCTCGGGGACCATGAAGGTGTGCGACCACCCGACCGACGCGGTGTGCGAGCAGGACCAGGAGACCCTGTGCCCGGCCAACTGGCACCTCTGCTCCTGGAAGGAGTTCAACAACCGCAACAACGGCTGGAACTACGCGGTCGGCAACAACAACCCCAACCCCGTCGTCGTCGGCGAGATCTACTGCCGCAGCGGCAACAACGGCGCCGGCCACCACACCCTCGGCCCCTACAACGGGATGACCAACCTCGGCAACGACACCGTGCTCAACTGCGGCTACGGCAGCGCGCGTCCCAACTCCTGCAACTCGGGCTTCGGCTGCAACGAGAAGTACGTCCAGGCGCTCTGCTGCGCGCCGAACCCGAAGTGCGGCAACGGCGTCGTCGACGACGTCGAGGAGGAGTGCGACGACGGCAACCAGGTCGAGACCGACGCCTGCCTCAACAACTGCACCTGGCGCGTCCCCACCGCCAACGGCCTGATGGGCGTCGGCTGCTGACGCGGCCCGCCCGCGAGGGCGCCGGCGCAGCGGCCGGCGCCCGATCTCAGGGAGACGCGCCCGCCTGGCGCGGCCCCTCCTCCGCGCGCACGAAGCGGAGCACGGAGGTCTCCGTGCTCCCGTCGGGGCCGCGATAGACCTCGGTGCGCTCGAGGTGGCCCGGGCTGAGTACGAAGACCAGCGAGCGCATGACGGACTGGTCCGGGCCCACGTTCGTGACGCCCTCGTATTCGAAGGTGATCCGGTCGGGGGTCGCGGCGCTCGCCCGCAGCCGGGCCTGGTTGCCCTGCGCGCAGTAGTGCGTGAGCATGAGGCCGCGACCGTCCGGGTGGTAGACGCTCAGGGTCTGGCGCTCCGCGGCGCCGAAGAGCTCGAGGAGCGCCGAGCCGCGGGAGAGCAGCCGATAGCGGACCTCCAGCAGAGCGCCCCCCTCCGTCGTCGCCGTCCACACGCCGGGTAGGTCGCGCGCGAGGCGGTCCCACGCCGCGCGCGCGTCGATGTCCGCGGGGCGCTCGCCCGCGGCGGGACCACGGCCCGCGCAGGCGGCCGGCGGGAGGGACAGGAGGACGACGACGAGGGCGGACGCGGGACGCACGGGGCGCGGAGGATAGCAGGCGGCGTCCCCGGCCGCCGTCCCGCCACGGCGCCACAAGTGCAGCGGCGTCGGCGAGCTCAGGGGACCGTGACGCGACAGTCGTGGCCCGGCTGCGCGCAGGTGATC
>CAZMML010000208.1:0-6182 GCA_964567335.1 uncultured Nannocystis sp.
TCCCTCCGCCTGCTGCAGGGCGATCACCGCCGCCGCCACGTGCGCGCAGCACTCGCCGCGCGCGTCGCAGTCGCAGCTCCACTCCGCGTCTTCCGGGTAGAGCGCGACCGTCGGGCTGCGCGGCGCCCCCTTGATCGCCACCCGCAGCACCACCTCTTCGGCGCCGCGGCGCACCGCGACCACCGCCCCAGCGCGCGCCAGCAGGGCCCCGCGCGACCACTCGTCGGGGCCGCAGGCCGCCCGAACCGCGTCCAGGAGCGCCCGCATGCTCGCCTCAGGGCCCCGCGGGACCCGCCAGCAGGCCGCGCAGGAGCCCCGCGAGCTCCGCCTGCGTCTCGCCGCGGCGGAGCTCGACCTCCCCCGGGGGCAGTTCATCCTGGTTCGGCGCGCGCGTCACCGCCCCGATCGCGCACACCGACGCGCCGTGGCTCGCCGCCAGGACCGCCTCGTAGGTGAGGGACGCGCCCGTCACCTCGCCGCCGAGCCGGCTCAGCGCCACCGCCTCGGCCGGGGTTGGATCGTGCGGACCCCCGGAGTGGATGAAGACCGCCTCGGCGAGGCGCGTCGGACCGATCCCCGGGTGAATCGCCTGCACGCGGGCCCGCAGCTGCGGGCAGTAGAGCCGCCCCGGCTCGATCGGCCGCGGCCCGGGCGGCGGCGCGGGGCCGAGGATCCCGATGTGGTCGCGCACCAGCACGAGCTCCCCGACCCGCAGGTGCGCCTCGAGCCCGAAGGCCGCGAACACCAGGCACACCGCGCGGGCCCCGTGCGACAGCAGCGCGTGCAGCGGCTCCGCGTGCGCGCGCGGGCCCCCGCCGCACACACCCACGCGCTGCCCCGCGAGCGTCCCGTACAAGAGCGCGGGGCCCGCCCCGAAGAGCTCAGCGCCGCTCGTCCCCTCGACCACGAGCCCGAGCGACTCGGGGCTGACGCCCAGCGCCGGATCGAGGGCGAGCGCCCACTCGAGCGACGCCTCACCGAGCGAGTCACGGAGCCACGCCGCGGCGCGGGCCTGGATCACCTCGTCGGGCATCTAGAAGCTCAAGATGGCGATGACCACCCCGAGGGCGATCCCGATCCCGATCCCGATCCCCGCCACCAACAACGTCGAGCGGCTCACCGCCGGCGACCCGCCCGCGGAGGGGCCCGCGGTCGGCGACTTCTTCTCGTGCTCCTTGATCGACGCCGTGATCTCCTCGGGCGAGCGGAGCTCGACGTCGGCGTGTCGCGGCGGCACCTGACCGCCGAGCCGCTTCGAGATCTCGGACAGGTGTGTCTTGAGCTCCTCGAAGGACGGGCGGACGTCGGGGCGCCGGCTCATCATGCGTCGGCAGAGGTCCGAGAGCGGCTCGTCGAAGCCCTTGATCTCATACTTCAGCTCTGGGCGCTCGGACTTGAGGTGTCGCCGGACCACCGCGGTGTAGTGGTCGTCCTGGCCGCCCTTGCGGAAGGGCGGGTGCCCGCTGCACATGTGATAGAGGGAACACCCGAGCGCGTACACGTCCGCGCGGGCGTCGACCTCCTTGCCCATCGCCTGCTCGGGCGCGAGGTAGTCCGGCGTCCCGACGAAGACCCCCGTCGCCGTGATCGAGAGGTCCTCCTGGAGCGCCTTGGCGAGGCCGAAGTCCGTCACCTTGACCATCCCGGTCGAGGTCACCACCAGGTTGGACGGCTTCACGTCGCGGTGGACCACGCCCACCCGCTGCGTCTCCGCGAGCCCGATCGCGGCCTGCCGGATCACCTCCGCCGCGTCGCCGGGGTGCAGCGCCCCGCGCTTCTTGATCATCGCCCCGATGTCCTCGCCGTCGAGGAACTCCATCGCCAGGAAGGGGCGCTCTTCGTAGTCGCCAATGAAGTACACCGCCACCACGTTGGGGTGGTTCATCGCCGCCAGGGCCTTCCCCTCGCGCAGGAAGCGGGTCTTGAACTCCTCTGACTCGCGGTGCTTCTTGCCGAGGATCTTGATCGCAACCCGGCGTCCGAGCTTCTCGTCGATCCCCTCGTAGACCTCGCCCATCGCCCCCTTTCCGACAAGACCCTTGACCTTGAAGGGGCCGATCTGGGACGGAGCGGACGACATCGCCCGGACCCTATCATGGACCGTGCTAGCCTGGCTACGACCTAGTGCGCAGCCACGGCCGCACCCCCAGCATCCCCCGAAACGGGGCCCCCGGGCGGTGCGCGTCAGTCGCGCCCGAAGCCTGGGTTCGCGGGGTTCTCGAAGCGGGTCATGTGCTTGATGAAGGTCAGGTTGACCGTCCCGATCGGGCCATTACGCTGCTTGCCGATGATAATCTCGGCCTGATTCTCGACCTTCTTGCGCTCCTCGTCGGTCGTCGCATAGCGCTCCGCCCGGTAGATGAACATGATGACGTCTGCATCCTGCTCGATGGCGCCAGACTCGCGGAGGTCCGAGAGCTGAGGCCGATGATCCGCGCGTGTGTCCACCGCACGGTTGAGCTGTGACAGCGCAATCACCGGCGTGCGCAGCTCCTTGGCCATCGCCTTCAGGCCGCGCGAGATCTCGCTGATCTCCTGCTCGCGCGAGTCGTAGCGGCTGCGGCCGCCGCGGGCGAGCTGCAGGTAGTCGACGATGATGAGCCCGAACTGACCCTCGATCCCCGGGAAGATCGACTTGTCGTCCTTGAAGCGGCGCGCCCGCGCGCGCATCTCGAGGATCGAGGGCGCCGCCTGGTCGTCGATGTAGAACTTGCTCGCCGCGATCCGCGACGCGGCGCCCGTCATCCGCGCCCAGTCGTCCTCCGTGTACTCGCCGGTGCGCAGCTTGCTGTAGTCGATCTTCGCCTCCGAGCAGAGCACGCGCTCGACGAGCTGGCTGGCCCCCATCTCGAGCGAGAAGAAGAGCACCGGGTGGGTCACCGGGCGGTCCGCCTCGGGCACGTGCTCGTAGCGCTGCGGCAGGATGCACGCGTTCTGGGCGAGGTTGAGCACGAACGCCGTCTTGCCCATCGAGGGGCGCGCCGCGACGATGACGAGGTCGCCGGGCTGCAGCCCGCCGGTCATCTTGTCGAGGTCGAAGAAGTGCGTCGGCACCCCGGTGATCGGGTTCTTCCGCTTCGCCCGCTCCGTGATCTGGTTGAACACCTGGATCAGCAGGTCGCGCGACGAGACGTAGCCGGTCTTGCGGCCGCGCTCGTTGACCTCGAGGATCCGCTTCTCCGACTGGTCGATGAACTCGTCGGCGTTCTCGAGGTCCCCCATCCCCTCCTCGGCGATCTCGCGCGCCGTGACGACCAGGTTGCGCACCGTCGCCGTGCGCCGGACCATCTCCGCGTGGTGGGTGATGTTGCGGCTGGTCGCGTAGCGGTCGGCCAGGCGGCTGAGCGCCTCGAGCCCGCCTACCAGCTTGAGCTCGTCGGTCGCCCGGAGCTGGGCCTCGAGCGTCACCGTGTCGATCGGCTCGCGGCGCTCGGCGAGCGCCCGCATCGCGCGGAAGATCGCCTGGTACCCCGGGACATAGAAGTCCTCCTCGCGCACGACGTCGAGCACGTCGTAGAGCGCCTGATCGCCGCGCAGGATGATCCCGCCGAGGATCGCCGCCTCGGCCTCGCTGTTGTGCGGCAGAGTCCGTCCAGCCATCGCGCCGCGCTAGCCTGCCCGATGCGCGGCCCCAGGTCGAGCGCCGGCCGTTGTCGTGGTCGCCGCCGCGTGGCACCCTGAGCCATGCGCCCTGCCCTGCTCCTCGCCTTCGCTGCCCTCGCCCTCCCCGCCTGCGCTGGCAAGCTCGAGAAGACCACGCGCACCCAGGCTGCCTCGGACTTCAAGTGCGCCGAGGACAAGCTCTCGATCCGCGGCGACGAGGTCTACGGCAAGTACCACGTCGCCGGGTGCGGCCAGAAGGGCGTCTACTCCGCCCAGTGCCTGATGGGCAAGTGCAGCGCGGACCGCCTCAAAGGCGAGTGAGGCCGACCCACGCGCGCCAACATCACCTCTCAGGAGGTCCCCGGCTGCGGCCGCGGCCCTCCTGAGAGGCCAATTTCACAAGCAACCCTGCTCCGCACGGCGACGGAGCAGCGAGGTCAGACGCCGACCACGTTGACGCGGATCGACTCGGAGATGTCGCCGCTGAAGCGGATCGCCACCTCGTAGGTGCCGATCGACTTGAAGGCCTCGTCGAGCTTGATCAGCTTGCGGTCGACGGTGATGTTCTGCATCGCCAACGCCTCGGCGATGTCCTTGCTGGACACCGAGCCGAAGAGCTTGTTGTCCTGGCCCTTCTTGCGGGCGATCGACACGGTCACGCCCTTCAGCTTCTGCGCCATCGCCTTGTGCTCGGCCAGGATGCGCGCCTGCTCGGCGGCGATCAGGCGCTTCTGGTGGTCGAGCTGGGCGATGTTGCCGCGGGTCGCCGCGAGGGCGAGGCCCCGCGGGATCAGGAAGTTGCGGCCGTAGCCGGGACGAACCTTGACCACGTCGCCGGCCCGACCCAGGTTCTGGACGTCCTTGCGGAGGATGACTTCCAACACGGGGAGCTACCTTTCTGTCCTGAGGCTCAGGCGACGGTGTAGGGCAGCAGCGCGAGCATGCGTGCGCGCTTGACCGCCTTCGTGATCTGCCGCTGCTGGCGAGCCGTGACGCCGGAGATCCGGGCGGGCACGATCTTGCCGCGGTCGGTCAGGAAGGCCTTGAGCAGCTGCGGGTTCTTGTAGTCGATGACCAGGGTCTTGTCGTTGGCGAGCAACGACGCCCGGCTCTTGCTGGAACGGGTCTTCTCTTCGGACATGGCTCAGTTCCCTCCCTCGTCGTCGTCGTCGTCGCCGCCGAAGCGGTACTCCTCGTCGCGCACCGGCTCGGGCTGCGGCTCCGGCTCGGGGGGCGGCTCAGCGACGGTCTGCAGCAGGTCCTCGGTGATCTCCGACGGCCGCGCGTTGGGGTCGACGTCGTCCTCGACGCGGACCGTGTAGTAGCGCAGCACCGACTCGTTGATCTGCAGGTTGCGCTCGAACTCGGCGACGATGTCGGAGCCGCCGAGGAAGCGCCAGTAGAGGTACACGCCGGTGCCCTGACGCTTGATCGGGAAGGCGAGCGTGCGGCTGCCCCAGTTCTCGATCTTCAGCAGGCGAGCGCCGTAGCGCTCGAAGATCCCCTGCATCTTGTGCACGAGATCGAGGATCAGCGCCTTGTTGACGTTGGGGCGCAGGATCATCACCGTCTCGTACTCGCGCTGGGTGCCCTTGCGCGAGCTGACGGAGATGATCTGGCCGACTGTGCTTTCGGACATGAGCAATTCTCCTCGTGGGCTCTTCGGCCCCCGCCGCGGCGGGAGCAAGGAGAGACGGACAAAGCCCCGCCTGGATCGTCCAGACGGGGCCGCACTCTTTACCCCTGGCCGGTCCCGCCCACAAGGGGGGCCGGTGATTTTCCGGGTCAGCTCCCTGAAGCCATCTTGACCAGGGTGGGCGCGATCACGACCGCGACGATCGTCATCAGCTTGATCAGGATGTTCAGGCTCGGGCCGGCCGTGTCCTTGAAGGGGTCGCCGACGGTGTCGCCGATGACGGCGGCCTTGTGCCGGTCCGAACCCTTGCCCGTGTTGCCCTCCATGGACATGTCCTTCTTCTGGTCCTCGACCTGCTTCTTGGCGTTGTCCCAGGCGCCGCCGGCGTTCGACATGAAGATCGCCAGCATCACCCCCGAGACCAGCGTCCCCGCGAGCAAGCCCCCGAGCGCGAACCGCGACCAAATGCCGACCACCACCGGAGAAGCCAGCGCCAGGAAGCCCGGCATCACCATCCGGCGGATCGACGCCTGCGTCGAGATGGCCACGCAGCGCTCGACCTCGGTCTTCCCGCCCGCGGCGAGAACCTCACGCTCCTCGTCCGGGGTCAGATCCCGGTTCTCCTCCTCCGCCTTCTTCACCAGCGCAAGGGCGCTACGGAGCACCGGGATGTCGCGGAACTGCCGGCGCACCTCGGTGATCATGTCCATCGCCGCGTTGCCGACCGCCTTCATCGCCATCGCCGAGAACAGGAAGGGCAGCATGCCGCCGATCAGAAGGCCGATCATCACCTCCGGGTTCGTCAGCATCAGCTCCTCACCCGGCCGGAACGCCACGTTCCGGTACGCCGCGAAGAGCGAGAGCGCCGCCAGCGCCGCCGACGCGATCGCGAAGCCCTTGCCGATCGCGGCCGTCGTGTTGCCGACCGCGTCGAGGCTGTCCG
>CAZMML010000208.1:6192-6511 GCA_964567335.1 uncultured Nannocystis sp.
ACGCACCTGGTGTGGGAGCCCGCTCATCTCCGCGATCCCGCCCGCGTTGTCCGAGATCGGCCCGTAGGCGTCGACCGCGAGCTGAATCCCGGTGGTCGAGAGCATTCCGAGACCCGCCAAAGCAATGCCGTACAAGCCCGCGTAGTAGTCGGCGGCGAAGATCGCGGCGGCGATGCAGAGCACCGGCGCGGCAGTGGACTGCATACCGACACCCAAGCCAGCAATGATGTTGGTCGCCGGGCCCGTGGCCGATTGCGCGACGATGCTGTCGACGGCTGGCTTGTGCTTGCTGCAGTAGTAGTCGGTGATGAACCCGACC
>CAZMML010000209.1:0-5857 GCA_964567335.1 uncultured Nannocystis sp.
CGGCGATGCGGCCTCGCTCGTCACCTCGCGTGTGGACGCGAGTGGTCACGAGGTCGGCCGGCGTGAGCCGATAGGCGAGCGCCCGTAGCGTGTCGAAGCTGAGCGCCGAACTCATCATGTGTGCCCTGGCCACGTCCGATCGAGGCCTTCGGCCCCGCATGCTTGCGCTCGATATCTAGCGGCCGAGGCCCGAGAGCGGGGGGTTACTCGCCGTAGGGGACCCAGATGTTCTTGACCTGGACGGCCTGGCGGAGAAACTCGCGGCCCTCGCCCTGGACGGGGTCGAGCCAGTCGCGGCGGCGGCCGTAGCTGACCCAGGTGCGCTTCATGTTGCCGACGCTGGCGAGCTCGACGGCCTTGCTGCCGGCGGCGCCGCCGAAGTACCACATGAGGTCGACCTCGTCGTGGTCGGCGAGGACCTTGCTCAGCGGGTCGCGGGCGCCGGTGACGATGTTGATGACGCCGCCGGGGACGTCAGAGGTGTCGAGCACCTGGTAGAGGTCGGTGGCGGCGAGCGGCCAGCGCTCGGAGGGGAGGGCGATGACGCGGTCGCCGACGGCGATCGCAGGCGCGACCAGGGAGATGAAGGCGAGTAAGGGGCGCTCGTCCGGGCAGGCGACGCCGACGAGGCCGATCGGCTCGTTGAGGGCGATCGCGATCATGCGCTGCGGCGGGTTGTGGACCACGCCCTCGAACTTGTCGGCCCAGGCGCCGTAGCTGAAGAGGCGGGCGATCGAGGCGTCGACCTCGCGGGCGGCGTCGTCGTCGCCGGCACCGCACATGGCGGCGAGGCGGCGCACGAACTCGTCGCGGCGTGCGGCGAGGTTCTCGGCGAGGTAGTAGAGGATCTGGGCCCGGGTGTGCGCGGGCGTGGTGGCCCAACCCTCGGCCTTGCGCGCGGCCTCGACGGCCTCACGGATGTCCTTGCGGTTGCCCTCGCCGACCTCGCCGAGGATCGTGCCGTCCGGCGCGAGGATCGCCCGCGCGTAGGTGGCGTCGGGGCGGACCTGCTTGCCGCCGATGTAGAGCTTGGGGGTGCGGTCGATCGGCGGCAGCGCGCCGCCCAGCGGCGAGGCTGGCCGGGCCGCCGGAGGCGCCGCGGGGGCGTCGACGGGCGGGAGCCCGCGCAGGAAGGCGGGCTCGAGGTAGGCGTACATGCCCTCTACGCCGCCCTCGCGGCCGAAGCCGGACTCGCGGTAACCACCGAAGCCGCAGGCGGCGTCAAAGACGTTGGTGGCGTTGACCCACACGACGCCGGCCTTGAGGCGCGGGGCGACGTCGAGGGCGAGGTTGATGTTCTCGCTCCACACGCTGGCCGCCAGGCCGTAGCGGGTGTTGTTGGCGAGCTCGACGGCCTCGTCGGGGGTCCGGAAGGTCATCGACACCAGCACGGGGCCGAAGATCTCCTCCTGGGCGAGGAGCGAGGCGGGCTGGACGTCGGTGAAGAGGGTCGGCGGGAAGAAGCAACCCTCGCGCGGGCAGGACCAGGAGGGCTGCCAGATCGCCGCGCCCTCGGCGACGCCGCGGCGGACGAGCTCCTCGATCCGCGCGAGCTGGACCGGAGCGACGATCGCCCCCATGTCGATGCACTTGTCGAGCGGGTCGCCGACGCGCAGCGTCTCCATGCGCGCGCGCAGCTTGGCGAGCATCGCGGGCGCGATGTCCTCCTGCAGCAGGAGGCGCGAGCCGGCGCAGCAGACCTGGCCCTGGTTGAACCAGATCGCGTCGACGACGCCCTCGACGGCGGAGTCGAGGTCGGCGTCGTCGAAGACGATGAAGGGCGACTTGCCGCCGAGCTCGAGGGTGAGGTGCTTGCCGCTGCCCGCGGTGGCGCTGCGGATCAGGCGGCCGACCTCGGTCGAGCCGGTGAAGGCGATCTTGTCGACGCCGGGGTGGGCGACCAGCGCGGCGCCGGTCGGGCCCTCGCCGGTGACGACGTTGACGACGCCCGCGGGGAGGCCGGCGCGCTCGCACAGCTCGGCGAAGAGGAGGGCGGTCAGCGGGGTGAACTCGGCGGGCTTGAGGACGACCGTGTTGCCGGCGGCGATCGCCGGGGCGATCTTCCACGCGAGCATCAGCGCGGGGAAGTTCCACGGGATCACCTGGCCGACGACGCCGACCGGGACGTGGCCGCGGAGCTCGCTGTCCTGCAGCATGGCCCAGCCGGCGTGGTGGTAGAAGTGGCGGGCGACGAGCGGGACGTCGATGTCGCGGGTCTCGCGGATCGGCTTGCCGTTGTCGAGGGTCTCGACGACGGCGAGCAGGCGCGCGTGGCGCTGGACCAGGCGCGCGAGGGCGTAGAGGTAGCGCGCGCGCCCGTGGCCGCCGAGCGCGGCCCAGCCGGGCTGCGCGGCGCGGGCGGCGGCCACGGCGGCGTCGACGTCCGCCGCGTCGCCGCGGGCGACCTGAGCGAGGCGCTTGCCGCGGGCGGGGTCGTGGGTGTCGAAGTAGTCCCCGGCGCGCGGGGCCACGAAGCGCCCGCCGATGAAGTGAGAGAAGCGCGGCGCGTCGGCCCCGGCGGGCTGGTGCGCGCGCAGCCACGCGTTTGCCTCGGCGGCTGACTCGGGGGCGGGTCCGTACTCCATGCTGCGGTAGATCTCGGCGATCCTGGACATCTCGGGCTCACGTCATCGGGTGGCGGTATGCGGCGGAGTAACGGCCGGTCGCGTGGTGCTCGAGCTGGCGCTCGATGTCGGTGAGCAGGCTCGAGGCGCCGAAGCGGAAGAGCTCGGGCTCCAGCCAGGGCCGGCCGAGCTCGTCCTTCATCAGGGCGAGGTAGGCGAGCGCCTGCTTGGCCTGGCTGATGCCGCCGGCGGGCTTGAAGCCGACGCGGACGCCGGTGCGCTCGAGGTAGGCGCGGATCATCCGCACCATGACGAGGCTGACCGGGAGGGTCGCGTTGGTCGGCTCCTTGCCGGTCGAGGTCTTGATGAAGTCGGCGCCGGCCATCATGCACACGAGGCTCGCGCGGGCGACGTTGCGGAGGACGCGGAGGTCGCCGGTGGCGAGGATCGCCTTCATGTGCGCGAGGCCGCAGGCGGCGCGGAAGGCCTTGACCTCGTCGTAGAGCGCCTGCCAGTCGCCGGTGAAGAGGTGCGCGCGGGTGATGACGATGTCGATCTCCTCGGCGCCGGCGGCGACGGAGGCCTCGATCTCGCGGATCCGTTCGCGCAGCGGCGAGAGGCCGGCGGGGAAGCCGGTCGAGACGGCGGCGACGGGGATCCCGCTGCCCGCGAGGGCGGCGACGGCGGTCGGCACCATCTCGTGATAGACGCAGACGGCGCCGACGCGGATCCCGAGCTCGCCGATCCCGAGCGCGTCGACGAGGCGCTGCTCGAGCGGCCGCCGCGCCTTGGCGCAGAGGCGGAGCACGCGGCCGGGCGAGTCGTCGCCGGAGAGGGTGGTGAGGTCCATGCAGCGGATCGCCCGCAGCAGCCAGGCGGCCTGCCAGTCCTTCTTGACGCCGCGGCGGGCGGGGAGGGAGGCGGCGCGGCGCTCGACGGCGCTGCGGTTGACCTGGACGGCGCGGACCCAGTCGAGCTCGAGCGGGGTGCCAGGGTTGCGGGCGGCGGCGTCAGTCATGAGGCGTCTCCTCGGGGTCGGCGGCGAGGTCGCGCAGGAAGCCCGCGAGCAGGCGGGTGAGGTCGCCGGCGGCGCGCCCGGCGAACTCGAGGGTCTGCTCGTGGCTGAGGGTCTCGTCGGCGAGGCCGGCGCCGAGGTTGGTCAGCACCGAGACGGCGGCGCAGCGCATGCCGCAGTGGCGGGCGACGATGACCTCGGGGACGGTGGACATGCCGACGGCGTTGGCGCCGAGCCGGGCGTAGGCGCGGATCTCGGCGGGGGTCTCGAAGTTGGGGCCGAGCAGCGAGAGGTAGACGCCCTCGCGCAGGCCGATCCCCGCGGCGCGGGCGACCTTCCGCAGGCGCTGCTGCAGGGCGGGATCGTAGGCGCCGCTCATGGCCGGGAAGCGCGGGCCGAAGGCGTCGTCGTTGGGGCCGCAGAGCGGGTTTTGCCCCTGACCATTGATGTGGTCGACGAGCATCATGAGGCTGCCCGGGACGGCGTCGGCGTCGAGCGCGCCGGCGGCGTTGGTGGCGAAGTAGATCCCGCAGCCGAGCAGCTTCAGGGTGCGGACCAGCGGGACCACGGCGCTGGCGGGGTGACCCTCGTAGAGGTGGACGCGCCCCTGCAGGCAGGCGACCTCGGTGCCGCCGACGCGGCCGAGGAGCAGCTTGCCGGCGTGACCCTCGACCGAGGGGGCAGGGAAGCCGGGGAGCTCGCGGTAGTCGATGGCGATCGGGTCGTCGATGTGGGCGGCGAAGCCCCCGAGCCCGGAGCCGAGGACGATCCCGACCCGCGGGCGGCGATCCGGGGCGCGGCCCCGGACGATCTGCGCGGCCTCCCGCGCGGCCTGACTCATGACGCTGCTCTGCCTCCGCGCGCACCTTACGATCTCCGCGCGCGGGCGGCGGGCCGCCCGGCGCCCGCGGCGGGTCCGAGCGGGGTGAGTTTTGGCTCGGACGCGGCGGGGGACAGGGTCGGGACGAGGCCGCAGGTCGTGGCGAGGAGGCGTCGTTGTGGACCGCGGCGCGTCGCGCTAGCGTGCGCGCGATGATCGGCCGCAGCTTCGCCTCGCTCCTCGTCCTCGTCCTGCTCGCGTGCGGCGGGGGCGGCGGCGGGACCACGGAGAGCGGGAGCTCGTCGACCGGGGGCTCCGGGTCGAGCGGGGAGACGCCGACGACGTCGGGGAGCACGAGCACGAGCACCACGGGGACGGGGGGCACGAGCGGCAGCAGCGGCACGAGCGGCAGCAGCGGCAGCAGCGGCGGCGCGAGCACGGGGACGAGCGGAGGACCGGACGAAGGCTGCGCGGCGCTGCCGGCCGGACCCTTCGAGCCGGAGCTGCTGTGGCAGGGGTACGACGGGAGCGAGGACCTCGGGTTCGACGGGGCAGGTGGACTGGCGCTGAAGAAGCAGGGGGCGCTGGTGTTGGTGTCGGCGGACCAGCAAGAGACGATGCTGACGGGGGGACTGCCGCAGGTGTACGGGACGCGGGCGCTGACCGGGGGCGGGTTCGTGATGGCGCTGCCGGGGGCGGGCGAGCTGCAGGTGGTGCCGGCCGGCGGGGGGCCGGCGACGGTGGTGGCCAGCGGGCTCGAGGGTCCGAACGGGGTCTACGTCGATCCGGTCGGGGACGTGTGGGTGACGGAGTTCGCGGGGGCGCGGGTGGTCCGCTTCGCGGCGGACTGGAGCTCGGTGCCGATCTTCACGGGGCCGGTGGCCGAGAGCGCGAACGGGATCGTCTTCGATCCGGACCGGGCGGTGGTGTTCTTCACCAACTACGGCGCGGGCTGGCTGATGCGGGTGCCGATCGAGATGGGGCAGCCGGTGGGGATGCCCGAGCTGGTCGCCGAGCTGCCAGGGGCGAAGCTCGACGGGCTCGCGCTCGACGCGTGCGGGCACGTGTACGCGGTCGACCAGGGCAAGAGCCAGCTCTACCGGATCCGCCTCAACAGCGACGCGAACCAGGTCGGGGAGGCGGAGCTGCTGAGCGTGTTCCCGGAGAACGTGGCGAACGCGCAGTTCGGGCGCGGGCCAGGCTTCGATCCGGAGAGCCTCTACGTGGCGGGGAACCCAGGCGCGGTGTACACGGTCGCGGTCGGGGTGCCGGGCGCTCCTATCGGGCTGCCTTGAGCCGGGTCGATTGCGGAGTTGGCCTCTCTTGAGGTGGTGGGTGGGGGGGGGGGGGGGGGGGGGGGGGGGGGGAGGAGGGGGGAGGGGGGTCGGAGAAAAATAAAACAAAAGTGATGGAAGGGGGGGGCGGGGGGGGAAATAAAGGGGGGGGGGGGGGGGGGGG
>CAZMML010000209.1:5867-6509 GCA_964567335.1 uncultured Nannocystis sp.
GGCCGCGCGCCCGCCCCCCCCGGGGGGCCCCCCCCGGGCCCCCCCCCCCCCCCCACCCCCCCCCCCCTCCCCGCCCCCCCCCCCCCCCCCCCCCCCACCTCCAGGCGGCGAACTCCGCAGCGACGCGCGCGCCGGTCGTGGGCTCCGCTGGGGTGGCGTCCCGGGTGTGACGACAGGTCCGGGTGGGGAGCGCCCTTCGGCCGCCCCCCACCCGGGTCCACCTGAAGAAATTGCCGGCGCGCGTGGCGTGCTCGGATGTCCGGGGCGGCGGCGAGTGGGGCGCAGGCGGGTGCGGCGCGTGGGTGCGTGGGTGCGGCGTGTGGGTGCGGCGCGTGGGTGCGGCGAATGGACCTCTCCGGCGCTGGGACAGCGCGGGCATCGGCGATAGGCGGGGTCGGGGAGGATGGTGGGGCGAGGGGCGGCGGAGTGGCGTGGGGTCGCGGCGAGAGGGCGCCGAGCACGTGAGACCCTCGCCGGTGAGGATCTTGGGGCCCCGCGTACTCGCTTGGTACCGCGGACAGTGGGGGCATCGGCGAAAAGCGGGGCCGGGGAGGATGATGGGGGCGAGGGCCGGGGGCGGCGGAGTGGGGCGCAGGCGGGGCGGAGCCCGTTTCACCGCGCGCAGGCGCCAGCGTACGCACG
>CAZMML010000210.1:0-4483 GCA_964567335.1 uncultured Nannocystis sp.
GCCCGCTCGACGTACGCCGCGACCGCGACGCGCCGCTCGGGCGCCGTGAGCCCGGCGACGAGCGGGTGCTCCGGCGCCAGCACCATGAAGGTCGCGCCGAAGAGCGTGTCCGGGCGGGTGGTGAAGATCCGCAGCCGCCCCGCCGGGCCGGCCTGGCCCTCGACCTGGAAGTCGACCTCGGCGCCCTCTGAACGCCCGACCCAGTTGCGCTGCATCTCGAGCACCGAGCTCGGCCAGTCGAGCCCCTCGAGGTCCGCCAGCAGCCGCTCCGCGTACGCCGTGATCCGCATCATCCACTGGCGCATCGGCCGGCGCACCACCGTGTAGCCCTGCTCGACGTGCTCCGCGACCTCCTCGTTGGCCAGCACGACCCGCAGCTCCGGGCACCAGTTGACCGGCGCGTCGTGCAGGTACGCCAGCCGCCGCTCGTCGCGGTAGCGGCGGACCGCCGCCTCGCCCTGCGCGGCGACCTCCGGCGGGATCGAGAGCTCGGCGATCGGCCGCGCCCGCCGCGCCTCGGCGTCGTAGTACGCGCCCCAGAGCTGCAGGAAGATCCACTGCGTCCACTTGTAGTAGCGCGGGTCCGTGGTGTCGATCTCGCGCGACCAGTCGTACGAGAACCCGAGCGTCTTGAGCTGGCGCTTGAAGTTCGCCACGCACTCGGCCGTGCGCGTCGCCGGGTGCGTCCCGGTCTTCATCGCGTAGCGCTCGGCCGGCAGCCCGAACGCGTCCCACCCCATCGGGTGCAGCACGCTGTAGCCGCGCATCCGCTTGTAGCGCGCGACGATGTCCGTCGCCGTGTAGCCCTCCGGGTGGCCGACGTGGAGCCCGTCGCCGGAGGGGTACGGGAACATGTCGAGCACGTAGTACTTCGGCTTGCCGTGGTCGATCTCGGCCGCGAAGGTCGCGTGGTCGTCCCAGTACTTCTGCCAGCGGGCTTCGATCGCGCTGAAGTCGTAGGTCATGGCGCGACGCAACGCTATGCCGAGCGCGCGCCGATGCCAAGGGGTGACGCGGGGCGCCCGGCTGCGCGATCGTCGCCCGCTTCAGATCCCGGAGCCCCAGATCGCGTCCGCGACCGCGTCGGCGCGGGCCCGCAGGCGCTCCAGGATCGCCGAGAAACCCGCCTCTCCGCGGAGCGGCCCGAGCATCGGACAGTGCGCCGCCCACTGCCAGTCGCACAGCGCGTCGCGCTCCGTGGCGGTCGTGAGGGTCTGCATCGCCTCGCCGAGCTCGCCGATCTGGCACAACATCTCGCACACCATCTGCCCGTAGAGCGCGTTGCGGCGGGCGCTGCTCGTCGGCACGAAGACCCCCCGCAGCTCCCGGATCACGCGCCGCGGGTCGCCGAGCCCGAGGCCGAACTCGACCAGCTTCTGCGCCGCGAAGGCCATCCGCGGCGGCAGCTTGATGTCGCCGCGGCGCAGCGCCACCGCCGCCCGTTCGAGCTCCGGCACGTCGTTCCGCCAGAGCTGCAGACGGATGTACGCGGGGCTGCCGAAGAGCAAGGGGGCGAGCTCCGGGCTCCGCACCCGCTCCTCATCCCGCCCCTGATAGAGGCGCAGGCGGACCTGGCTGACCCAGATCACCGACGACGCCCGCTCCAGCTCGAGCGCCATCTCCAGCCGGCGCTCCGCGTCCGGGAGCCGGCCGATGTCGATCAAGAGATCCCCCAGCAGCCCGTGCGCCTCGCCCAGGCTCGGCGCCCGGGCGACCGCCGCGAGCGCCGAGCGGGCCACCTTCGGCATGTCCCCCAGCGTCATCGCCAGGCGCGCCCGCGCCAGGTGGGCCTCGCCCTCCGCGTCGTTCGCCAGCACCGCCTCCTCGACCAGCGCGCACAGCTCGGTCAGCTCGGCCTCGCCGACGTCGCGGAAGGTCGTGAGCCGCTGCACCCGCGCCAGCGTCAGGCCGAGCTCGAACACCCGGCTGCCCGGCGCCCGCGCCAGCCCGGCCGCGAAGAGCTCGCAGGCCCGCTCGTAGTGGAGCGTCGCGTACGCCTGTCGCGCGCGCACGTAGAGCTCGGACACGTCGGCCGGGAGCTCCTCCCCGAGCACCGGCGGCGCGAGATCGGGGTCGATCGACGTGACGATCCACCGCGCCAGCGCGGCGCCCAGCGCCGGCAGCTCGCCGCTCGGCTGCACCACCTCGTGGAGCCGCAGCCCCCCGTCCGGTCCGCGCAGCCGCAGCGACACCGCGACGCCGCCCGGGGCCGCATGCGCCGCGCCCTCGACCCGCCCCCACACGTCCGCCCGCGCCCCCGCGCCCGCGACCACTCGCAGCCCGCGCGTCCGCGCCAGCGCGGCGATCAGGTCGGCGGTCACCCACGCCAGCTCGAAGGGGGCCGCCAGCGGCGCGACCGCGATCCAGCGCGACGCGCCCGCCGCCCCCGCCGCACCGGCGTGCTCGGGCGCCGACGCGGGCAGGCTCCCGGCCCCGATCCGCATCTGCTTGAGGCGCGCCAGCACGGCCTGCGCGTCCGCCGGCCGCCGCGCCGGCGAGCCCCGCAGGCACTCCGCGATCAGCCGCGACCACGCCGCCGAGATCCCCTCGAACAGGTCCGAGAGCTCCGGCTCGCGCCCCGCCCGGCGCTGCAGGATCAGCGCGGTCGCGTCTTGCTTGGGCCAGGGGGTCCGGCCCGTCAGCGCCTCGCAGAGCACCACCCCGAGCGCGAACACGTCGGTCGCCGGCACCATCACCTCGCCGCGCGCCTGCTCCGGCGCCATGTAGAGCGGCGTCCCGCTGGTCGCGCAATCGCCCCCCGCGCGCTCCGAGAGCGCCTGCGCGATCCCGAAGTCCGTCAGCACCGCGCCGCGCCGCGGGTCCATGAGCACGTTCCCGGGCTTGAGGTCGCCGTGGACCACGCCCGCCGCGTGCGCCGCCGCCAGGCCCTCACAGAGCCCGAGCGCCAGCACGAGCGCGCGCTCCGGGGCCATCGGCGCCTCGCGCCGCAGCATCGCCTGCAGCGACTCACCGGCGATGAACTCCATCGTCAGGAAGCAGAAGGGTCCGTCGCGCCCGAACTCGAAGACCCGCGCGACGTTCGGGTGGGTCACGCGGCGGGCCAGCTTCACCTCGCGGCGGAAGCGGGCCCGGAGCGCCTCGTCGTCGGCGAGCTCGGCGCGCAGGAACTTGATCGCCACGGTCTCTTCGAGGTCGAGGTCGAAGCCGCGGCACACCACTCCCATCCCCCCCTCGCCGAGCACCTCGCGGATCTGATAGCGCTCCGCGAGCAGCGCCGGCAGCGACCGTGCGGCCGACGCGCCCCCCATCACCGTCGTCTTCTCTTCGTCCGCCTCGCCCACCCCGGAGACGATAGCAGGCGGCCCCGCGCGTCGGCGCTCAGGGCACCTGGCAGGGCCCGGCGCGGCCGTACACCGCGAGCCTCACCCGCGCCTCGATCTGCGCCGCGCTGACCTCGATCTCCTCGCCGCCGCCCTCCGGCGCGAAACACTTGCCGACGTACCCGCCGGGCGTGAGCGCCTGCGCCTCGATCTGATAGCGGCCCGGGGACTCGATCCGCACCGTCATGTCGAGCGCCGTCTGACTCGCGGGACAGGTCGCCGCGTCGCCGACGACCTCCTCATAGGGATCGACCTTGAGCGTGCAGGGCGCCGGCGGCCCCGGCACGCAGCCGATCTTGCGCGCGCGGAAGGACACGACCTTCGCCTCGCTCACCCCGCAGAGGTCGATGACGTCGACCTGCCCGACGACCCGCGCCCCCGGCTCGTCGTCCAGCACCTCGCTCGCGCTCCCCGAGTCCTCGCCGCCCTGGGGCGCGGGGCAGCCGCTCACGAGGCTCGCCGCCACGAGGAGCGGAGCCCCGCGGAGCGCCCAGGCCCTCACGCTCGCTCCGAGCGGAGCGGCGCCTCGGCCGACCCGCGCGTCACGATCGCCTCCGCCACTTGCCGCTGATGCACAAACGCCGCCACGAAGATCTCAGCTTCACTCACCACACAATAGATCCGCGAATAGGGGAAGGTCTGCACGAGCACACGGCGAGAGTCTGGGTCCCGCCACACCGCCCGGCGGCGCGGCGCCTCCTGGATTTGCTGCACCGCGACGCGCAGCGCCGCCACGAAGCGTTGCAAGACGCTACCAGCCCTTGGTCCCCTGTCAAGAGGGAGGAGGGAGGATGGAGGGAGCTTCAGCCCTAGCCGCCCTTGCCCTTGCCGCCCTTGGGCTTGCCCTTGGGGTCGACGTGCTTGTCGCCGCGGGCGCCCTTGCCGGTGGTGCCCGCGGCGCCGCCCTCGACCGCCTGCTTGCTGGCCTTGTGGACTGCCGACCCGGCCGGGCGGCGCGCCGCGGTGACGCGGGCGAGGGGGGCGGCGACTTCGGCCTCGACGGCGCCCCAGGTCTTGCCCTTCGCCAGCGCCGCCGAGAAGGCGCCCTTGATCGCCTCCTCGTAGAGCGGCGCGAGCTCGACCTTCGCCACCTGGCTCGCGTCGCTCGTCAGCTTCCCGCTGGCGACGAACTTCCCCTTGCA
>CAZMML010000210.1:4493-6488 GCA_964567335.1 uncultured Nannocystis sp.
CGGCGGCGACCTCCGCGCGTCCGGCGAGCACCGCGGCGACCTCCGCGTCGGCCTCGGCGAGCCCGGTCTGCGCCGCGGCGTCGGTCGCCTCGAGGGGGAGCGCCGACCACAGCCCGCGGAGCTGCCCCGCGAGCTCCTCGATCCGCCCCCGCGTCGTCCGCAGCGAGGCCCCGAGCGTCGCGTTGCTGGCCGCGATCTCCTTGCCTGGCTTCATCTGCTTGCACGCGGCGATCTGCGCCAGCGTGAAGCGGCGCAGGTCGAGCGCGATGTGCCCGGCGATCGCCGCGGCCTCCTGCTGGCCCTCCTCGCCGGTGGCCGCCGCCCCGGCCGCGCGCAGCGCCTCCGCCCCGCGCCCGGGCTGGTGCTGGCTCACCTCGAGGTCGAGCGCCACCGCGGCGGGCGAGTAGTCGGCCAGCGCGGGGTCGTCGAAGGCCCGCGACTTGAACTTGTACCCCCCGCCCGCGCCGTCGACCTCGAGCGTCGGCCCCTCGAACTTCCCGGTCTTCGCGCTCAGCGCGAGCGCCTCCGCCTTCGGCGCCGACTTCAGCGCGAAGGTGGCGCGGGTGGCGTCGACCGGCGTCACCTTCAGGGCCTTGCCGCCGAGCTTGTACTTGGTCCCCGCGGCCAGGTCGCGCCCGCGCAGCTCGCCCTCGACGCCCTGCCCCTCCGTACCTGGCCACCAGGCCATGGCCTCCACGACCGGCGTCCGCAGCACCCCGACCGCCTTCTTGCTGGCGAACTCGCGCCCCGCGACGACCGCGACCAGGGGGACGTCGCTCGGGGCGTCGGCGGGGATCGTCAGCGTCACCTTGCTCGCGCTCGCGGGCGCCTCCGGCGTCAGCGCGACCGCGCCGAGGCGCCAGGTCGTCACCGCGTCGAGGTGCTTGCCGCTGACCTTCAGCGAGCCCGGCGCCCCGACCTCCTTCGGCACCGTCGTCAGCAGCGGGGTCGGGTGGACCGTGAACTCGAGCGCCGACCCCTTCTTGCGCGCCTCGGCGCTCAGCGGCCCGCTCTTCGCGCCCTTGGCGATCGTCACCGCGGCCGCCGCCTCGCCCTGCTCCGTCGCCTTCAGCTTCTTGTTGCCCAGCGAGAACTTCGCCGCCCCGAGGTGCTCGCCCGTCAGCGCCACCGAGTCGCCCTCGAAGGCCGCCGCCGGCTCGACCTTCGCCAGCGCCGGCGCGTAGAAGATCTCGTACTCCTTCTTCAGCGCCGCCTCGCCGCCGACGCCCTTCACCGCGAGCGGGCCGGTCTTGCCCGCCGGCGCGGTGAAGGTGATCGAGGTCGCCGTCTGCGCGTCGATCTTCACCGCGTCGCCCGCGAGCGTCAGCGCCGTGACCCGATCGAGGTTCTTCCCCTTGAGCGTCACCGCCTCGCCGGGCGCGGCGAACTTCGGCGACGCGCTGGTCAGCTTCGGCGCGGCCACGAAGCCGGTCCCCGCGAGCTCGGCGATCTTCTTCTTTCCGCGCTTCAGGACCACCTTCTTGCCCGTCTTCGCCCCGTCGGGCACCCGCCCGGTGATCTCGGTCGCCGCGATCTTCACGTCCTCGAGCGCCTTGCTGTCGAGCAGCACGAGGTCGCCCTCGACGAAGCCCGAGCCGCGGACGGTGATCACGGCGCCCGCGCCGAACTCCGCCGGCTCCACGCCGCTCAGCGCCGCGCCGGTCTCCGCGGCCGCGGGCGCCCCCGCGAGCGCCGACGCGGGCGCCGCGAGCGAACTCCCCGCCAGCAACGCAGCCAAGATCTTCGCCCTAGAGACACCAAAATCGACGAGCCGCACCGCCACACTTTCACCCTCGGACCACGGGTCGTCAAGCTATCCTCGCCACCGACCCATGCTCACGCGCCGCGCCACGCTCGCCCTCGCCTCGCTCGCCTGCCTCGCGCCCCTCGCCTCGCTCGCCGCCCCGGCGCCCGCGCCGCTCGGCGCGGCGCCCTCCGGCAAGCAGACCCCGCAGAGCGCGGGCAAGCGGACCGGGGCGCCGCTCGCCCGCGTCC
>CAZMML010000211.1:0-6472 GCA_964567335.1 uncultured Nannocystis sp.
CTGGGGGAGAGGAGCCGCGGGGCGCGGGCCGGCCCCGGGACGGGGCGCGGGTTCGCCTGCGAGGGGCTGGGCGGACGCAGACAGGTCGCCGAGCTCACCGTGCCAGGGGGTGTCCGGCTCGAAGCGCGAGGGCAGCCGCGGGGTGACGGCGGGGGCCGCACCGCGGTGGCTGGCGATCAGGCGTGTGAAGTGATCGGTCATGCGCCGAGGCGAGGGGATGCGCGAGACGGTCGTTGGGCGATCCGGGGAGGCGGGCGCTCACGCGCCGACGAGGTCGAGGTAGAGCTGGCGTCGGGCCGGGGACATGGCGAGGATCTCGGCCTCGCGCCAGCCGTAGGCGCGCGCCAGGGCGTGGACCTGACGCGCGAGGCGCTGCGCGTGGGCGCGGAGCTCGACGCGGAGGACGGCGAGGACGTCGAGCGCGGCCAGGAACCCGTGGCCGCAGGCGGAGCAGGTCAGATCGAGGTCGATGGCGGCGTGGGGATCGGCGGCCGCGACCGCGGCGGCGGCGCGCTCGATGAGATCGTCGGGGAGGCGATCGAGCGAGCAGGGCGCGCCGTCCTGGTTGAGATCGAGCAGACAGCGAGCGAGGAGGGTGCGACGGGGATCGTCGGAGTCGTCGCGGGCGGCGAATGCGACGTCTGCAGCGCTGGGGAGGCGCAGCCGGAGGCGGTAGCCCCCATGTTCGACGAGACAGGTCGCCCCTTCCGCCGCGGGCTCGCCAGCGCGGAGCTCGGGGACCTCGAGCTCGAGCTCGAGCGATTCGCCGCAGGCGGGGCAGCGCGCCTGCGCCGAGAGGCGCGGGCCGAGGACGCGCTCGCGGAGCTCGAGCAGGGCGAGGGTCTGGCGGCCGAGCGGGAGGCGGGCGAGGGCCTCCGGGGGGAGCTCGGGGCAGGCGCGCGCGAGCAGGGCGAGCGCGTCGCCCGGGGCGCAGGTGAGCTCCCACAGGGCGAGCAGATCGACCGGGGCGTGCCGCTCCATGGCTTTCCTCTTGATCAGGCGAAGGAGGGCTCGGTCGGCTCGGTGACGCCTTCGTCGCGCTCCCAGCCCTCGTGTTCGATTTTAATCGTCTGGAGGGCGACGGCGTTGGCGTTGGAGTCGAGGTCCGGCAGAGCCTGGTACTCGGAGACCCAGCAACGGAAGACCTTGTAGGCGATCGCGAGCTGGCCGGCCTCGTTGTAGAACTCGATGATCAGGTCCTGGCGGAAGTCCTTGAGCGAGGACTCGCTGCCGAGGCCGGCGCCGAAGTTCCATACCCGGTTGGCCCACCGCTCGAACTCGAGATCGTGGGTGACGCCGCGTTCGAGGGTGATCGCCTCGAATTCGGTCCGGCCGGGGGCCTTGCGCGAGCTCGAAGGATCGCCGCCCTCGCGGTGCTTGATCACCTCGGTGGTGCGCTTGAGGCCGCTGACCTTGCAGACGCCAGCGACATAGCGGCCGTCGAGTTTGACGCGGAACTTGAAGTTCTTGTAGGGGTCGAGGCGGTGGGTGTTGACGCTGAATTGGGCCATGGCTCCCTCACGCGATCGCGCCGGCGATCTGCTGGATCCGGATGACGACGAACTCGGCCGGCTTCAGGGGCGCGAAGCCGACGTGGATGTTGACGACGCCGAGGTTGACGTCGGCCTGGGTGGTGGTCTCGCGGTCGCACTTGACGAAGTAGGCCTCGCGCGGGGTCGAGCCCTGGAAGGCGCCCTGGCGGAAGAGGCCCTGCATGAAGGCGCCGACGTTGAGGCGGATCTGGGCGTAGAGCGGCTCGTCGTTGGGCTCGAAGACGACGAACTGGGTCCCGCGGAAGAGGCTCTCCTCGATGAAGAGGGCGAGGCGGCGGACGGGGAGGTACTTCCACTCGCTGCCGAGGCGGTCGTTGCCCTGGAGGGTGCGGGCGCCCCACACGACGCGGCCGGCGGCGGGGAGCGTGCGCAGGCAGTTGATGCCGAGCGGGTTGAGGGCGCCGTTCTCGGCGTCGGTCAGCGAGACGCTGAGCTGGGGCACGGCGACGAGGGTGGCGGCCTGGCCGGCGGGGGCCTTGAAGACGCCGCGCTCGGCGTCGGTGCGGGCGATGACGCCGGCGATCGCGCCGGTCGGGGCGACCTCGACGAGGCGGTTCTCGCGGAGCGGGTCGGCCTGCAAGAGGCGCGGGAAGTAGACGGCGGCGTTGCGGCTGACGGTGCCGAGGGCAGGCAGGCCGGCGCGGGCGGCGGCGATGCTGGTCCAGGAGGTCGGCGGGTCGACGAGGAAGAAGGCGCGGTGGGCCTCGCAGAAGGCTGCGGCGGCGGCGATCGTGCTGGGGGCGAGGTCGGCGGCGAGGGGCGCGTCGGGGGGCGAGTAGGGCGGGATGACGAGGAGGTTGAAGAGGTCGGCCTTGAGCAGGGCGAAGAGGCCGCGCTTGTCGGCCTCGCTGCCGAGGACGTCGTTGTCGCCGATCTGGTTGCCGTCGGCGCCGCCGACGGCGGTCCGGGTGTCGTCGAGGGGCTCGAGCGGCTGCAGGGCGGTCTGGGCGGCGGTGAAGGCGGTGGCGACCGCGCCGACGGCGGCGCTGGTCGACGCCCTGAGGGCGGTGCGGGCGGCGGCGTCGGCCGCGGCGAGGAAGGCGCCCAGCGCGGTGTCGGCGGCGGTGATGTCGGTCGTCACCACGGCGAGGGCGTCGAGGAGGTCCTGCTTGTTCTTGCCGGTGAACGAGGCTGTGGTCGGCAGGGCCGCGACGGTCGCGTTGACGCCGGCGACCGCGGTGCGGATCGTCGTGAGGTCGGTGCGGACGGCGGTGACGGCGGCCGCGACGAAGGGGTTGGCAGCGGCGGCCGCGTCGAACTTGCCGCGCGCGCCGCTCACGGTCGCCTGTACGGCCGCGAGGGCGCTGCGGGTGTCGATCGGGCCCGTCGCGAGGTTCGACTCGGCGGCGAGGACGCGGCTGAGCCGGCGCGGCGACTCGCCGAGGGTGACGTTGCGGTGCACCTCGGTCCGGCCGCCGGGGCTCGTGTCCACGAGGGTGAGGTTGAAGAGCTGGGCGAGGGGGACGCCGAGCCGGGTGGCGGTGTCGGGGTCGACGTCGTGGTCGATGGTGGCCTGGAGGTTGTTGCCGAAGGCCCCGGGCGCGGCGGCCGTCAGCGAGAGGCCGCCGACCGAGACCCTGGCCGCGACGGCGCCGTTGTGGACGCGGACGACGATCGCCTGCGAACCGCCGTTGAGGAAGTAGGCCCGCACGGCGTACCCGAGCGCGCTGTCCCGCCAGAGGCCGCCGAACTCGCGCTCGAAGTCGGCGAAGCTGAAGAGATCGACGGGCTCGTCGACCCGACCGCGCAGGGCGCGGCCGATGAAGGCCGTGATCGAGGTAGCGACGCCGGTGATCGTACGGACACCGCTCGGGACCTCTTCGATGTACACCCCAGGAAAGTTCAGCGTTGCTGGCACAGACGACTCCGGGTCGGAGCACACCACGTATCACCGCGGATTTGAGCGATCAATCCACTATTTGCGCGCACACGGAGGGCGTTTTTATTGGGGGGGTCCGCCCGCACGCCGAGTCGCGGGATTGTACATGCAATGCGCTGTCGGGCGGCGACCACAGGGGCAGGAACAATCTCCGGCGCGACACGGAAGATGCTGGACGCTCCCGCCCGGCGCGGCGACGAGCGACGCGCAGAGGCCAGGAGCGTTCGAGATGTAGACTGCGCGTGGTCCTCGCGCCTGCCGACCGCTCGCAAGTTCTACGACCAGCACGCAGGGCGGCCGGAGTGGGCCCTTGCCGCCTGGCAGCCGCGTATCCGCGCGGCCCAACTACGCCGCACCATCCTGGCTCGTCCCGCGACGAGCAGCTTCAGACCCGCGCGACGAGGCGAGGAGAATGGTCGCCTTGTCTCCTGCGCACAGCTCCCGGAGCGTGATGGTTTCACCAGAGGGACACGCCCTCGGCGAGGCGGTTGTTGACGATCGGGCGGTCGAGCCAGTGGCTGCCAGAGTCGACGAGGGCGCTCAGGAAGCTGCCCCGGACCCACTTGAGGCGCTCGAGCACGCGCTCGTCGTCCTCGACCTTGATGTACACGCCCTCCATCGTGTCGTGGCGGTCGGTCTCGGCGAGGACCTGGGCGGCCGGGACGCCGGCGGCGGCGCCCGCCTCGACGAGGCGGTCGCGCCACTCGGGGGTCTTGAAGAGAGAGGGGCCGACGAGGCTCGTCACGTCGGCGAGCTTCTGCGGGCGGCCTTCCCAGAGTACGGCGACCGAGATGACGGGAAGTGCCGCGAGCATCTCGCGACGTCGGGCCGTTGAGAGGAAGATGTCCTTCTCGCGGTCGTAGACGTCGAACTCCATGAAGTAATGGGGAAGCTTGTCGTAGAAGCAGGTGTGCTTGGCGTAGAGCCACTCGCCGTACATGACGTAGCGGTCGCCGAGGGCGAGGTAGAGATCCTCGGCGTGGGCGGCGGCCCACTGCTTGAGCAGGTCGAAGTGGCGCTCGCGGGGGCCGCCCATGAGGTAGTGGCCGCGCGACTGCAGGAGCAGCTTGCCGTCGGGGTCGAAGCTGACTCCGGCGTTGGCGCCGTCCATCTTCTCCTCGACGACGAAGAACTGGCCGCGGACGTCCTTGAAGGGGACGGCCTCGAGGTCGTGGTCGCCGTGCTGAAAGCGCGAGCCCTCGAGGTGGCGCGTGCGCGGGTACTTCCGGAGGATGGGTTGAGTCGACATGGTGTGGTCCCAAGGTCAGGTGAAGATCGAACCCGTGAAGCGCTCAGTTGGCGCCGTCCATCTTCTCCTCGACGACGAAGAACCGGCCGCGGACGTCCCTGGAGGGGGCGGCCTCGAGGTCGTGGTCGCCGTGCTGGAGGCGCGAACCATCGAGGTGGCGGGTGCGCGGGTACTCGCGGAGGATCTGCGGCGGCATGGCGGGTCCGTGGGCGAAGACGGAGCAGGGTGACGGAGGCCCGCGGTGCGGTCAAGCGAGGCGAAGCGGCGGATCTGCGCTGGGGCCAGGCCCGCGCGGGCGCGCGAGGGCGCGGCCCACGAGGGCGGGCGTGTGCGCGGGGGCGGGGGGTGAGGCATGATGGGACCATGAGGCGGAGCGCGGCTGCTTGCTGGATGTTCGTGGTGGTGGCGGGTGGGTGCCTCTTCGACGATCCGACGGGTCCCGCGACGACCGGGACGAGCTCGGGGACGGCGACCGAGCCGACCACGACCTTCGGGACGGCGGGCGAGTGCAACGAGCCCTACGACTGTCAGGCCGGCGACCTCTGTGAGGAGCGGACCTGCGTCAGCGGCGCGTGCGGGCTCGAGAACATCCCCGCCGGAGAGCCCGGGCAGGACAACGACCACGGCGACTGCTACGTGGTCGTGTGCGACGGCGAGGGCGGGCCCTCGAACGTGCCGGGCGACGACCCGCCCTTCGACCAGGTCGGTGACTGTGCCAAGTTCGTGTGCGAGGACGGCAACGCCCTGGCGAAGATCGACGACTCGGACGCGCCCGACGACGAGAACTCCTGCACGCAGGACAAGTGCGAGATGGGCGGGAAGGTGTTCACGCCGCTGCCGATGCACGCGCTCTGCGAGGCCGACGGCAGCGACGGCTACTGCCACAGCGACACGGTCTGTCGCCGGTGCAAGGAGGTCACCGACATCTGCGAAGACTACGGCGAGGAGCCGCACGAGAACCAGGAGACGGCGCAGGACCTCGGGACGATCTCCGACAACGACTCCGACGCTTCCTACGCCTGCGGTACGCTGAAGGGCGCCAACGACCTCGACTGGTACACCTTCTTCGGCGACGACAAGCTCGGCAACACGGTCGACCCGACGGTCACGCTGACGACGCAGGGCGGCGTCGGCGCGCAGGTGTGCATGTACTTCCAGTGCGGCAAGGGCTCGACGAACGTGAGCTGCAACGGCTCGACGCCGGACACGTCGCCGCTCGGGCGCCCGGGGTGCTGCGCGTCGACGAAGGTCGCGCCGAAGTTCAACTGCGGCGGCCTCGACGACGCGGCGCGGGTGTGGATCAAGGTCCACAACCCGCAGATGCTCGCGTGCGTCCCGTACACGCTGGACTACAAGTTCTAGCCGAGCGCCGCGCCCGGGGGCGCGGGCGTCGCTCGCGGCTCAACGCAGGCCGAACTGCCGCCGGATCTGGTCGATCGCGGAGGCGTGGCGGGCGCGGTGGGGCTCGAGCAGCGCCGCGAGCTCGCGCTGCAGCGCGTCGCTGGCCGGGACCATCGAGCGCCGCATCATGCACAGCGCGCGCGTCGCCGCCTGCACGCAGATCGCGATCGCATGGTCGTCCGCGGGCAGCACCCGCGCGACGCGAGCGATGCGTACGAACGCGGCGAAGCCCTCGGTCCTCCGGTCCGCGTGGCCCGCCACGGTGACGGCCCGATCGTAGGCGTCGAGGACCTCGCCCTGATCGATCGCGCGCTCGGTCAACGCCTCGGCGCGCCGCGGATCGCCGGCCTGGTACGCGCGCTGCCGCAGCACCCGCGTCGCGGCGAGGGA
>CAZMML010000212.1:0-6463 GCA_964567335.1 uncultured Nannocystis sp.
GCGTGGCGCGCCTGTCGTCGCTCGGGCTCGGCGCCCAGCAGCACCTGATCCAGCGCACGGCGGCCGACAAGCTGCGCGGGCTCGGCAAGCGCCCGATCGCCGAGTGGTCGCGCGAGTTCTTCCAGAACTGGGACCCGAAGCGGGACTTCGCCTACGCGATGCTCCACGCCGAGCGCCTGACCCGCCTGCTCGCCGACGTGTCGATCGCCGAGCTCATGCTCGAGCAGGGCCGCCGGCACCCCGAGCGCCGCGAGATCCTGGCCCGCCACCTCGACCGCTGCGAGCCCCGCTGCAACGCCCTCTACGAGGAGATCACGACCCGCGGCGATCGCCTCCTGGCCTCCCTCCGCGACCACTCCGACGCCGAGCAGGCCGTGGGCCACTAGGCGGCCGGAGCAGGGTCGCTCGCGGCGCCTGGACGCCGGATTGGGGCCGATTTCGTCGCCCCCCTCGGCTTGTCGGCCTCACCTTCGGGTCCGGGTGCTGGGCCGCGCGAGCGACCCGCGGAGGCGTTACCATCGCGGCGATGACCGACAGCCTCGACCGCTACCTCTCCTGGCGCGTCTACCACGCCGGCCTCGATCTCGAGCTCGACCTCGCCGACGCGGGTCTCGATGAGGCCGGCCTCGCGGGCGCAGGCGCGGCGCTGGAGGCCGCGCTCGCGGCGATGGCCGCGCTCGAGGGCGGCGCGATCGCCAACGCCGACGAGGGCCGCATGGTCGGACACTACTGGCTGCGCGACCCCGCGAGGGCGCCGGACCCGTCGATCAGCGCGGCGATCGTCCGCAGTTGGGACGCGATCGACGCGTTCGCGGCGGGCGTGCGGAGCGGCCGGGTCGCGGCCGCCGACGGCCGGCCCTTCCGCGGCGCGATCCTGGTCGGGATCGGCGGCAGCGCGCTCGGGCCGCAGCTCGTCGAGGCCGCGCTCACGCCGCGCGGCGTCGACGGGTTCCGCCTGCGGGTCCTCGACAACACCGATCCCGCGGGGATCGCCGACATGCTCGCGGAGACCCCGTCGATCGGCCACGAGCTGATCCTCGTCGTCTCCAAGTCCGGGTCCACGGTGGAGACCCGCAACGGCATGCTCGAGCTGCGGGCCGCGTGCGCGCGGGCCGGCCTCGACTTCACCCGCCAGGTCGTCGCGGTGACCTGCGAGGGCAGCGCGCTCGACCGGCTCGCCGTCGGCGAGGGGTGGCTGGCCCGCTTCCCGCTGTGGGACTGGGTCGGCGGACGGACCAGCGTGCTCGCGCCGGTCGGGCTGCTCCCGGCGGCGCTGCTCGGCCTCGACTGGCGCGGCCTGCTCGCCGGCGCGGCGGCGATGGACGCGTGGACGCGGAGCCGCCCGGCGCGGACCAACCCGGCGGCGCTGCTCGCCTGGCTGTGGCACCAGCAGGGGCAGGGGCGCGGCCTGCGGGACATGGTGATCCTGCCCTACCGCGACCGGATCTCGCTGCTCTCGCGTTACCTGCAGCAGCTCGTGATGGAGTCGCTCGGCAAGCGCCTCGACCGCCGCGGCGCCGAGGTGTGGCAGGGCCTCGCGGTCTACGGCAACAAGGGCTCGACCGATCAGCACGCCTACGTGCAGCAGCTCCGCGACGGCCTGCACAACTTCTTCGCCGTGTTCGTCCGCGTGCTCGCCGATCCGGCGGGCGCGCTGGAGGTCGAGCCGGGCGTCACCTCGGGCGACTGTCTCGACGGCTTCTACCAGGGGACCCGGGCGGCGCTCGCCGAGCGCGGCCGGGCGAGCGCGACGATCGTGCTGCGCAGCCTCGACGCGCGCGGCGTAGGCGCGATGATCGCCCTCTTCGAGCGCGCGGTCGGCGTCTACGCCGAGCTGGTCGACGTCAACGCCTACCACCAGCCGGGCGTCGAGGCCGGCAAGCTGGCGGCGCGGGCCGTGCTCGCGCTGCAGGGCCGGCTGCTCGCGGCGCTCCCGGCCGCGCCCGCGCGGGCCACCGCGCGCGAGCTGGCGACGGCGCTCGGAGTCGACGCGCTCGCCGCGTGGCAGGTGCTCCGCCGGCTCGCGGCGGGCGGCCGGGTGCTCGTCGAGGGCGCCGAGGATCCGGCGAGCGCGCGCTTCGGACGCGCGTGACGATTGCTCCACGTCGGGCAGGGACGGTCGGCGAGGGAGCGAGTATCCTCCCGCGCCCATGACCCCCGGCTTCCGCACGCTGCTCACCCTGGCGTGGCCGATCGTGCTCGCCCGCTCGGCGCAGTCGGTGATCGGCTTCTGCGACGCGGCGATGGTCGCGCCGCTCGGCGAGGACGCGCTCGCGGCGGCGACGACCGGGGCGATGAACGCGATGGGGCTCTTCGCGCTCCCGCTCGGGACCGTCTTCATCGTCCAGAGCTACGCGGCGCAGCTCGGCGGCGCCGGCGACCTCGAGGGGGCGCGGCGCTACGCCTGGTACGGCCTGCTCCTCGCGGCCGTCACCGCCGGTCTCGGGGTCCTCGGGATCCCCTTCGTCGACCTCTTGCTGGGGCTCACCGGGCACGCCCCGGCTGTCCGCGAGGCCATGGCCGACTACATGCAGATCCGCATGCTCAGCGTCGGCGTCGTGATCGGCACCGAGGCCCTCGGCGCGTGGTTCGGCGGCCTCGGCGACACCCGCGTGGCCATGCGCGCGAGCCTGGCGGCGATGGTCGTCAACGTCGCGCTCAACTGGGTCCTCATCTACGGCAACCTCGGGGCGCCGGCGCTCGGCGTCCAGGGCGCCGCATGGGCGAGCGTCGCCGCCAGCGCGGCCGGCTTCGGCGTCGCCGCGCTGGCCTTCGCGCGCAGCCGGACGCGCCGCGATCTCGGCCGGATCGGCGCCCCCGCGGAGGGTCCGCGGCTGCCGCTCGTCGAGGCGCCGGGCTCCGGCCGGCTGCGCCTCGCCGAGCTGGCGCGCATGCTCCGCTTCGGGCTGCCCAACGGGTTCACCTGGTTCCTCGAGTTCGCGGCCTTCCTCGCCTTCGTCAACTTCATCGTCGCCGACATCGGTACGGTCGCGGTCGCGGCGCTCATGACGGTCGTGGCGGTCAACTCGGTCTCCTTCATGCCCGCCTTCGGCATCTCCTCGGCGGGCGCGGTGCTCGTGGGGCAGGCGATCGGCGCCGGCCGCAAGGACGACGTGCCCGCGATCTTGCTGCGGACCTTCGCGACCGTAGCGACGTGGCAAGGCCTCGTCGGCGTCCTCTACTTCGCGGCGCCCGCCGCGTTGATGTCGATCTTCGCCCGCGACGAGGTCGCGTCGGCCGGCGACGTCGTCGCGCTCGGGACGACGCTCCTGGCGATCAGCGCCGCGTGGCAGCTCCTCGACGCCACGGTGATGTCCGTCAGCGAGGCCCTCCGCGCCGCCGGCGACACCCAGTGGCCGCTGTGGGCGCGGATCTCGCTCGCGTGGTTCGTGTGGCTCCCGCTCTCCTATTACGTGGTCCTGGTCGCTGAGGGCGGCGCCGTGGGAGCGACCTGGAGCATGGTCGTCTACTTCTTCACGCTCTCGATCGGCCTCGTGCTCCGCTTCCGCAGCGGCGCCTGGCGCTCGATCGACCTCACTGGTCAATCGTTGCACTGACGACGACCCGCTATGGGCGGCGGGCGAAGGCCGCGAGCAGGCGCTCGGCGGCGTGGTCGGGGCTCAACTGTCCAGAGCGCACGGCGGCCTCGAGCGCGGGGCGCTGCGCCTGCACCGCGGGGTCGGCGTCGAAGCGGCGCCGCAGCGCGCCGTCGATCGCCTGCCCGAGCCAGAAGACGCGCTGCGTCGCCCGCTGCTCGTGCCAGGCGCCGGTCGCGGTGAGCGCGGCGCGGTGCCGCTCGAGCTCGTCCCACAGCGCCGCGATCCCCTCGCCCGCGAGCGCCGAGCAAGTGTGTACGGTGGGCGACCAGCCGGGGTTCCGCGGCCGGAGGTAGCGTAGCGCGAGCGCGAACTCGGCCTGCGCCCGCCGGGCCGGGACCGCGTTGTCGCCGTCGGCCTTGGTGATCGCGGCGACGTCGGCGAGCTCAAGGATCCCGCGCTTGATCCCCTGCAGGTCGTCGCCCGCCCCCGCGAGCAGCAGCACGACGAAGGAGTCGACGAGCTGCGCGAGGGTCACCTCCGACTGGCCGACGCCGACGCTCTCGACGATGACGACGTCATAGCCCGCCGCTTCACAGAGGAGGATCGTCTCGCGGGTGTGACGCGCGACGCCGCCGAGCTCGCCGAGCGAAGGGGTCGGCCGGATGAAGGCGGCGGGCTCCCGCGCGAGCGCGGTCATCCGCGTCTTGTCGCCGAGGATCGAGCCGCCGCTGCGCACCGAGCTGGGATCGATCGCAAGCACCGCGACCCGGCGCCCGCGCTCATGCACGAGGTAGAGGCCGAGGGCTTCGATCAGCGAGCTCTTGCCGACGCCCGGGCTCCCCGTGAGGCCGACCCGATGGGCGCCGCCGGAGAAAGGAAGGAGCGCCGCCACCAGCTCCTGGGCGAGCTGCTGGTCGTCATCACGCGAACTCTCGACGAGGGTGATCGCCCTTGCCAGGACGACACGATCGCGGCCGCGGATCCCCTGAAGGTACGCTTCGACGCTGAGCCGCCCGCGGGAGGCCATGGTCGCCGGACGATACACCGCCCCCCGAGAAAGGCCCAGCGGAGGGGCGCAGACTCAGGGCGACGCCGACGCCTGCGCGTGCGACCCGCGCGAGCGGCCCTCCGGGCGGTTGTAAAAGAGGGTGATCGTCAAGCAGTGGAACTCGCTGTCTGAACTCTGGGTCACGACCTTGTCGACGATGTCGACGCCCGGGTTCGACTCGAGCCACTCGTTGATCCGATCGCTGATCTGCTCGCGTTCCCAGGCCTTCGTTGCCGAGAACACCTTGACGCCCGAAAATGCCACCATGTGCCTCTCCCTTGCGGCGCCTTGGGAAAGTGCGTCGCGGTCGACCCCTCATGGGTCGCCGTCGCCGAGAGCGCCGCCCAGATCGTGCCCGAGAGGTATGGCAGAGGCCGCCCCACGAATAAAGTTAAAAAGTGCGCACCCTCGCCTGGGCCGCCGCCACTCCACTGAATTTTTTGTAATTGATCATGCATTTTGATCTCGGACAGGGGGCTTGGGACCTCGCGTACACTCCGTCCCTCATGACGACGACGCCCTGGGCGACTCTCCTCGTACAGCTCCGCGAACCCGCGATCACGGGGGCTCTGGCGGCCGCGGAGCGGCTTGAGGCGCTCGCGGCCTTGATCGCAGAGGACCCGCGGACCTCGGGCGTGGAGACGCGGGACATGTCAACGCTCGGGGACCGGCGGGAGATCCCGGAGCTGACGATCTATACCACCCCCGAGGTGCTCACCGGGCTCACGGACGAGGTGCGGCGCCTCGCCGAGGCGCTCGAGGTCCAGCTCGAGGTGACCGCGAGCGTGCGGACGGACGACGACTGGCGCGACGCGTGGAAGCAGTTCTACGCGCCGATCGTCGTCGCCGCGGGGAGCACCCGCCTGCTGCTGCGCCCGAGCTGGCTGCCGCGGCGCCCCGGCGACCCGGAGCTCGAGCTGGTGCTCGACCCGGGTCGCGCCTTCGGCACCGGTCAGCACGAGACCACACGCCTCTGCCTCGAGCGCCTGGTCGCGCTCGCCGAGGCCGGTCTCGCGCCGCAGAGCGTGCTCGATCTCGGCTGCGGCTCGGGGATCCTCGCCCTCGCCGCGGCGCGGCTCTTCCCCGCGGCCGCGCTGCTGGCCGCGGACAACGACCCCGACGCCGCCGACACCGCCGCCGAGAACGCGGCGCTCAACGGCCTCGAGGCGCGCCTCGAGATCCGCGCGACCACGGTGCAGGTGCTCGGCGGTCCCTTCGAGCTCATCGTCGCCAACATCCGTCCGAGCGTGCTCGTGCCGATCGCGCCCGAGATCGCCGCGCGCCTCGCCCCGGGCGGGCAGGCGGTGCTCAGCGGGGTGCTCGTCGAGGAGGCGGACGCGGTCCTCGCCGCGTACCAGGCGGCCGGCCTGGCCCTCGTCGATCGGCGCGTCCTCGGCGAGTGGTGCGCCCTGAGCGTGCGCCGTCCGGGGCTGGCGTGAGCGCGCGGGTGTTCTTGCCGCCCGGGGCGCAGGGCCCCCGGGTGGTCCTCGACGCGGCCGAGTCGCACTACCTCCGCCGCGTCCGTCGCCTCCGCGAGGGCGCCGCGCTCGAGGCCCTCGACGGTCGCGGCGCGGTGTGGCGGGCCGAGCTCGTCAGCGGCGACGAGGCGGCCAGCGAGATCCTGCTCCTCGAGGAGCGAGCGTCGCCCACGCCGGCGCGCGAGCTCGTGCTGCTCCTCGGCATGCCCGAGCCGAGCGCGGTGCTCGACCTGCTGCCGGCGCTCTGCGAGCTCGGGGTCGCCGAGCTCGCGCTCGTCCGCTGCGCGCGCAGCCAGGGCGCCGCGCCGGGGGCGGAGCGCGTCGCTCGCGTGCTCCGGGCGGCGCAGCGGCAGTGCGGGCGGCCGACGCCGCCCGCGGTCACGGGCCCGCACGGGCTC
>CAZMML010000213.1:0-6448 GCA_964567335.1 uncultured Nannocystis sp.
TGCCCGGGCGCAGGACGCGCGGCACCGCGGCTTCGGCCTGGGTCGGCGCGAGCGAGCCGCCGACGAGGGCCGCGCCGAGCGCTGCGCTGAGCGCGATCTTGCGGCGGCGACGGACGGGGCGGGGCGACGTGGAGCGATCGGCCTGAGTCATGGGGGTCTCCTGCGGGCGGACGATGGGCACGGAATAGACTGGCGCGGCCGAGGGCATTCTAACTCGGAGGGGCAGTTCTTTGGAAGACACCGCGGGCCGGGTGTCTCGCATCACAGGGTCCCGGCCGCGAGCCGCAGGAGATCCACGCTACGCTGCGAGCGCCGATGGCCGAGGGGGAAGGCACCGGGCTCGTCACCAGGGCGCAGACGCGCACAGCCCGCTACCAGCGCGTGGCGGCCGCGCTCGAGGTCCGCCGCCTCGAACGCCGGCGCCGCGCGCTGCTCCTCGGGGGCTGGGCCGTCGTCTCGACGATCGGGGTGATCCTCACGGCCATTTTGCGCGGGGTCTTCGACCCCCTTGAGCTGGTGTTCTTCACCAGCGTGGTGGCGACGATCGTCCTCGGGGCCTTCTCCGGGACCTTCGCCCGCCCCGCCTGGCTCATGGAGCGGCAGGTCGCCGCAGGCCCCGAGCCGGCGCTGGCGGTGGCGCACCTGCCCGGCCGCCTCGCAGATCTGGCCCGAGAGACACGCGTGCTCCGCCTCGCGGTGGAGGCCGCGGCGCCCGACGACCCCGCGATCAACGACTGGGTCTGGGGGTGGATCGGTCGGATCCGGGAGATGGGCCCGAGCGAGCGGGCGGTGCTCGAGCGGCTCGAGATCTCGACCGCCGAGGTCGAGGCGCTCCTGCTCGGCGAGGCCCGGGGCCCGGCCCCGGAGGGTCCGGCGCCGCCCGGGGCGGTCGTCCCCCGCGCGGACCCGGTCGCCCAGGCGCGGCGCGTCGACCTTCTCGCGGAGCACTTCGAAGCGTTCGAGGTGGCGCTCCTGCGCTACAGCCCGGACCCCTACCGGTGACGGGGTCCGCGTGGCACGATGTCCGGTCTTGGGGGACGTGATCGCCGCGCTCCGCGAGCGCCTCGCGCGCGCAGGCTTCGAGGTGCGCTCGCGGGGCCGCGGGCTGCGGGCGGAGCGCCGGCGGCGGGTGCCGGGGCGCGGCGTGCTCCGCCTGTTGCTCCCGCGCGCCGTGTGTCGGGTGCCCCCGCGGGGCGACGCGAGCGTGCGCCCGGACGGCCTGGCGCTCTTCATGAGCGTGGTGTGTGTCGGCGGGGTGATCGTCGAGCTGACGATGGATCGCGCCGTCTATCCGCGCGACTACCCGCCGGCCTTCGTGTACGGGCTCTCCGCCGGGTACCTCGCGCTCCTCGTCGTCGAGCTGGCGATCAGCCGTCGCGCCCTCACACGGGCGCTCGTCGAGATCCCGTAGCCGATCCGCCGAGCCCCGCTGGTGGCGGCGTCGGCGCTAGCTGTCGCGGAAGCTGACCATCACGTCGTGGGCGTCGTGGCGGTGTTCGAACCCGGTGGCGCGGCGGAAGGCGGCGGCGTCGACGACGATCGGGTGCTTGATGTGGGCCACCGCGCCCGGGGGGAGGTAGGGCAGGCCGAAGTGACCGGCGCTGTACTTGAAGAGCGGTTCGGGGATCGGGATGGGCTGGCGGCCGGTCCCGCGGGCGAGGATCGAGAGCGGCACCGGCGGCGGGCCGGCGACGTTGAAGACGCCGCTGAGCTGGTGATCGACGGCGCGGATGATCGCCTCGACGCCGTCCTCGTCGTGCATGAAGTGGAAGAGGGGATCGAAGCCGAGGATCATCGGCACGCGCCGGCCCTCGAGGAAGCTGGCGAGGGTGCCGCGGTGGGTGGGCCCGAGCATGTAGACGAGGCGCAGGACGGCGGTCTTGAGGCTCGGCCAGCGCCACAGGGCGGCGCCGGCGTAGAGGTCGGCGGCGACGAGGTCGGCGAGCTCGGGGAAGGTGCTGACGGCGAGCGGCGGCTCCTCCTCGGTGCGGTAGAGCGGCGCGTCGGGGGCGGCGCCGTAGATCGTGTGGCGGCCGACGAACACGGCCTGCTTGACCCCGAACTCGTGGCAGTACTCGAAGACGAGGCGGGTGCCGTGGAGGTTGATCCGCAGCCGCTCCTCCGCGCTGGCGGTGAAGTGGGTGATCGTCGCCATGTGGATGACGACGTCGGGGCGGTGCTGGCGGAACACGTCGGCGGCGGGCCGCTTGCGGACGTCGGTCTGGAAGACCTGGATCCCCTCGGGCGCGTCGGGCCAGGGGCGGCGGTCGATGCCGAGGATCGCGTACCCGCGCGCGTGCAGGCGCAGCGCGACCATGCGGGCGTGGGCGCCGTTGATGCCGGTGATCAGGACCTTCATGGCGCGTCTCCGGAGGGGCCCTCGGCGGGGCGGTCGCGTTGGTTGTGCATGGCGCACCCGCGGGCGACCAGCAGCTCGATGACGCTGCGGACCTGCTCGACGTAGGCCTCGATGACCTCGTCGGGCTCGTTGCCGTCGCCGACGAAGCGCATCGGGCGGCCGAAGTGGATCTCGCAGCCGAGCGGGAGCGGGAGCGGGAGGAGGTAGGGGGGCACCGGCCAGTAGGGCGCGCCGACCAGCTTGGCGAGGGTCTTGGCGTGGTAGACGGTCGGGAGCGCCTCCTCGCCGCCGATGAAGGCGAAGGGGATCACGGGCGCGCCGGTCTGCAGGGCGATCCGCATGAAGCCGGTGCCGAAGTGCATCAGGCGGTAGCGGTCCTTGTAGAGCTTGCCTGTGCCGCGGGCGCCCTCGGGGAAGACCATCAGGAGGCGGCCGTCCTGCAGCAGGCGGACGGCGTGCTCGGGGAGGCCGGGGAGCTGGCCGACGCGCGAGAACCACTGCGAGACGAAGGGCCAGTTCTGGGCGAACTTCTCGACCATGCCGGTGGCGTGGCGCGGGGGGTCGCGGCCGAAGAAGAGCGAGGCGAGGACCATGCCGCCGTCGACGGGGATCCCGCCGGAGTGGTTGCCGACGAGCATGCCGGCGCCCTCGTCGGGGACGTTCTCGATGCCGTAGCAGCGGACCCGGAAGTAGTCCTTGAAGAACACCTCGAGCATCGAATAGAAGACGCCGAGGTGCTTGCGGGAGATCCCAAAGGGATCCATCCCGTACTGATTGAACGGGAGGGCGAGCCGGGTCAGGCGCTCGGCGGTGTCGCGGCTGATGAAAGTCTCAAGGCGCACCATGCAGGGCCCCTCGTGGCGAGCAGAGCCCGAGTGTAGCCCGGATCCGAGGCGCCGAGGCCCTCACGGGGTGGTGCACTTGAGGGTCGCGTCGCCCAGGATGACCGGGTTCGGCCCGTAGGGCGAGTGAGAGGTCTTGATTTTGGTCAGCTGATAGGGCACGTCGAGGTTGGGGCTGAGGCCGTACTCGATCAGGGGACCGAGCCAGATCCGTGGGTCGGTGCCGTTGAGCGTGATCGCGATGGCCTTGTTCGCGCAGGGGAAGCCGCCCGCGTCGGTCGGGATCCCCGTCTTGAAGTCGGTCGCCTTGGAGCCGGTCCAGCCGGTCTTGAGCTTGCAGAAGACGTCGGCGTCGGCCTGGTCGCAGCCGGAGGGGCCGGCCCACGAGCAGGTCGCGGAGCAGAACATCTGGGGCGCGGCGGAGAAGTCGTAGAGGCAGTCGTCGTGGCAGGCGACGCCGGGGTAGGGCATGTTGCCGTCGCAGAACTCGAAGCCCTTGGGCTTGTTCGGGTTGTTCTTCTGGACCATGCCGTCGCCGCAGTAGGGGCCCTTGGCGGTGCAGCCGGGCATGCAGCCGTTGTAGGTGCCGTCGTTGAACCAGTCGTCGCAGGCCTCGACCCCGGCCTGGACGTGGCCGTCGCCGCACTGGGCGAGCGCGCACTCGTCGACGCAGGCGTCGTCGTTGTCGTCGTTGCCGTCGTCGCACTCCTCGTCGCCCTGGACGAAGCCGTCGTGGCACGCGGCGCCGCGGCACTCGTTCGTGCACTCGTCGGTGTTGAGGTCGTTGCCGTCGTCGCAGGCCTCGCCCTTCTGGACGATCGCGTCGCCGCACTCAGGGAGCTGACAGGTGTTGGTGCAGTCGTCGTTGTCGACGTCGTTCTGGTCGTCACAGCCCTCGCCGGACTCGACGACGCCGTTGCCGCACACGCTCTGCGGGCCGGTGCTCGAGCTCTCGCCGCTGCTGGTGCTGCCGGCGTGGGAGGTGGTCGAGGTCGTGGAGGCGGAGGTCGACGAGGTGCTGGTGCTGGAGGCGGTGGTCGAGCCCTCGCTCGCGCTGCTCGGCCCCGTCACCGTGTGGAAGCCGGTGTCCTCTGTGGTCGAGCCGGTCTCGCCGGTCGACAACATGACGTCCTTGGTGGTCGACATCGGCCCGTTTGAGGTGCATCCCGCCAGGGCCAGGAGCCATCCGAGTCTGCGCATGCCCGGACGGTAGGCCCCTTCGTATGTATAGGCAAGGGGCACCGTGAGGGCGCAAGCCTCACGAGGCGGGGATGGCCGAGGCCTGGACGTTGGGTCAGGCAAGGTTGTGAAGTGTATTTTGGATCACAAAATGTGCAAAAGGAGATGGCGGCTACTGCGAGGCAGTAGCCGCCATCTCTGTCGCCTGGCCGGGGCTCAGGCCTTGGCGCGGGAGCCGAGGACCTTGGCCATGGTGGAGCCGAGGTCGGAGGGGGTCTCGGCGATCGCAACGCCGGCGTCGCGGAGGGCGCTAAGCTTGGCCTCGGCGGTGCCCTTCCCGCCCGAGATGATCGCGCCGGCGTGGCCCATGCGTTTACCCGGGGGGGCGGTGACGCCGGCGATGAAGCCGACGACGGGCTTGGTGACGTGGGCCTTGATGAAGGTGGCGCCGTCCTCCTCGGCCGAGCCGCCGATCTCGCCGATCATGATGATGCCCTCGGTCTCGGGGTCATCCTGGAAGAGGCGCAGGCAGTCGACGAAGTTGGTGCCGTTGACGGGATCGCCGCCGATCCCGATCGCGGTGCTCTGGCCGAGGCCCAGGGTCGTGAGCTGGTGGACGGCCTCGTAGGTGAGGGTGCCCGAGCGGGACACGACGCCGATGCGGCCGGGGGTGTGGATGTAGCCGGGCATGATACCGATCCGGCACTGCTTGGGGGTGATGATCCCCGGGCAGTTGGGGCCGATCAGCCGCGACTTCGGCTTGTCCTGGAGGTAACGCTTGGCGCGGATCATGTCCATCACCGGGATGCCCTCGGTGATGCAGACGATCAGCGGCACCTCGGCGTCGGCGGCCTCCATGATCGCGTCGGCCGCGAAGGGCGGCGGGACGAAGATCACCGAGGCGTTGGCGCCGGTGTGGGTGACGGCGTCGCGGACCGTGTTGAAGACGGGGACGCGGCCGCCCGCGGCCGTCTCGCCGCCCTTGCCGGGCGTGACGCCGGCGACGACCTGCGTGCCGTAGGCGAGCGACTGCTCGGCGTGGAAGAGGCCGACCTTGCCGGTGATCCCCTGGACGAGGAGGCGGGTGTTCTTGTCGACGAGGACGCTCATGACCGGACCATCTCCACGATCTTGGTAGCTGCGTCGCGCAGGCTGGTTGCGGTGGTGATCTGAAGGCCGCTCTCGTCGAGCATCTTCTTGCCGAGCTCGACGTTCGTGCCCTCGAGGCGGACGACCAGCGGGACCTGGAGGCCGACCTCCTTGACCGCGGCGATCACCCCGGTGGCGATCGTGTCGCACTTCATGATGCCGCCGAAGATGTTGACCAGGATCCCCTTCACGTTGGGGTCGCGGGTGATGATCTTGAAGGCGGCGGTGACGCGCTCGGCGGTCGCGCCGCCGCCGACGTCGAGGAAGTTGGCGGGGTGGGCGCCGACGTACTGGATGATGTCCATGGTCGCCATCGCCAGGCCGGCGCCGTTGACCATGCAGCCGATGCTGCCGTCGAGCTTGACGTAGCTGAGGTCCCAGTTCTTGGCCTCGAGCTCGCTCGGATCCTCTTCCCCGGGGTCGCGCAGCTCCTCGAGGTCCTTGTGGCGGAACATCGCGTTGTCGTCGAAGTTGACCTTGGCGTCGAGCGCGAGGACCTGGCCCTCGGCGGTGACGATCAGCGGGTTTACCTCGAGCAGGCTGCAGTCGAGCCGGTCGTAGGCGGCGGCGAGCGCGAGCAGGAACTTGACGAAGCGCGGCGCGACCGGGTCGGCGAGGCCGAGCCCGAAGGCCAGCTTGCGCGCCTGGAAGGGCTGCAGGCCGACCGCGGGGTCGATGGCCTCGCGGAGGATCTTCTCCGGGCTGTGCGCGGCGACCTCCTCGATCTCCATGCCGCCCTCGGTCGAGGCCATGATCGTGGTCCGGCCGGTGGCGCGGTCGAGGGTCACGCCGAGGTAGAGCTCGCGCGCGATGGCGACGCCCTGCTCGACCAGCAGGCGCTGGACCTTCTTGCCCTCGGGGCCGGTCTGGATGGTGACGAGGGTGTTGCCGAGCATCTTCTCGGCGACGATGAAGGCGT
>CAZMML010000214.1:0-6445 GCA_964567335.1 uncultured Nannocystis sp.
GGGCGATGTGGATCCCGCGGAGGACGTCGCCGACCTGCTCCTGATAGACCTTGCGCTCGACGCGGTAGTCGAGGAGGTAGGGGACGGGGATCAGCTCGAGGCGGCCGCGGAGGCTCTGGTACTCGCCGGAGCGGAGGGCGCGGAACTCGAGCAGGTTGAGGTCGTTGGCGGAGCCGGCGAAGACGACGTCGAGGGCGAGGACGACGTGCTCGAGCGCGACCTGGCCGGACTCGGTGGCGGTGAGGAGGTACTTGTAGTGCTCGTAGGGGCGCTTGAGGAGGTCGCTGAAGTTGAGGAGGCCGCGGTTGGCGTCGACGAGGTCGCCCTGGCAGGCGTAGAGGACCTGGCCGCCGACGGCGGGGGGGAGGCTGTGGTAGGCGCGGTCGCCGGTGACCGGGAAGCTGCGGGCGTCGGCGGTCTGCTTGGGCTCGACGGTGACGAGGCCGCTGCGGTAGTGGCGGCTGAGGAAGAGGCGCTCGACCTGGACGTGCTGGAGGACCTTGCGGAGGTCGCCCTGGTAGAGGCCGAGGAGGGCGTCGAAGATCTGGCGGTTGCGCGGGGAGAGGTCGCCGCGGAGGGCGAGGTCGCTGAGGACGAAGCCGGCGAGGCGCGGGTCCGTGGCGCGCGGGCGGGACTGGGCGGAGGCGAGGAGGTCGCGCAGGAGCGGGCCCCGCTCGGCGAGCGGGATCAAGAAGAGCGGCGGGTCCTTGTTCTCGTCGGCGAGCTTGGCGTCGATCGACTCGGCGCTGAGCTTGGCGTAGGTGGCCTCGCCGGTGGGGTTGTTCCAGGCGCCGGGGGTGAAGCCGATCCCGCCGCTGCGCGAGGTCTTGGTGGGGAAGACCCAGGAGAAGCGGTAGAGGGCGCCGCCCTCGGTCTCGGAGTAGGCCTCGAGCGCGCGCATGACGGAGTCGAGGAAGGTGGTCTTCGCCGAGCCGTTGGGGCCGTGGAGGAGGAGGAGCTTGTTGACGCGGCCGATCCGGACGAAGCCGTCGAGCGCCTCGTAGAAGGCGTTCTGGGCCAGCTCTTGGCCGACGAGGCGGCCGCCGGCGGCGTCGAAGTCGCAGTCGAAGACGCGGAAGCGGGAGACCTTGCCGCTGGGGATCCGGACGTCACGGCGGCCGTAGTGGTCGAAGCAGTCGCGGAGGTACTGGGCGGCGTTGCGGGCGTGGACGTGCGGCGCGGCGGCGAGGAGCTCGAACCACTCCTCGAAGCTGAGGACGCGGCGCGTCGACTCGAAGTCGTGTGCGACCGCGGCCGCCAGCGCCTCGATCTTCGCCTTGGCGCTCACTGGCTCGTCCATCGCTGCCTCCCCGGGGGGGCCATGGTAGCCGGGCCGGGGCGCCGGTAAAAGGCCGGGAGCGCGCGCGGGCGAGCTACTTCACGGCGACCTTGAAGGAGACCTTCTCGGTGACCGGGGAGCAGGCCTCGTCCTGGCAGACGGCGAACTTGAACTCACCGGTGAACTCCTTGTCGCCGGCCGCGGTGGGGGTGAACTTGACGGCGAAGTCCGCGCTCTTCTCGGTGATCGCGGCGGCGTCGGCCTTGGCGAGCTCGGCCTTGGCGAGGGTGACGTCCTTGGGGGCGCTGAGCGTGAGCTTGGTGGGGAAGTCGAGGTTGATGTGCCAGGGGCCCTGAGGGACGGCGGAGACCTTGACGACCCCCTCGCGGCCGACGGCGGCGTCGGTCGGGGGCTCGATGCGGAGGGCGAAACGGTCCTCGCCGGGGCCGTCGACGACCTTGACCTTGTCCGCGGGCTTCTCGACGGGCTTGTCCGCGACCTTGGGGTCGGTCTTGGCGGCGGTCTTGGCGGTGTCGGGGGACTTGGCGTCGGGGCCGGCGGGCTTCTGTTCGGTGCCGCAGGCGGCGATGACGAGCGCGAGGCCGAACCCGGCGCCGCGCGAGAACGAGGAGGTGAGCATGGCGCGAGAAATCATAGCCGATCGAAGCGGAGGTCAACCTCACGGGTCGTATGACCGCGGCGGACGTCGGACTGTAAAGTCACGGGCGCGAGAAGATCGGCGAGGCCGGGCGGCGGGATCGCCTCGACCTCGACGTCGCCCTCGGGCAGGCCGGAGATGGACCAGCGTCCGTCCGAGCTCGTGCTCGCCTCGGCGAGGACCGCCCCGCCCTCGCGGGTGCGCACGACCACCCGCGCCCGCGCGACCGGCTCGCCGCGCTCGTCGGTCACGCGGCCCTCGATCCCGGAGGCCTCGTCGAGGTCGAGGACCAGGCTCGCGCGGCCCTCGCCCGGGCGCGAGGCCTCGGCGGCGGCGGCGACGTAGCCGCTGGCCCGCACCGAGACGCTCACGCGGGCGCCCGCGAGCCGGTGGAGGTGGACCTCGCCGGCGTCGTCGGTGGCCCACACCTGGCCGGCGACGTCGACGCGGGCGCCGACGATCGGGTCGCCGCTGCCGACCTCGCGGACGACGATCTCGAGCTCCCAGCCGAGCTCGAGCTTCGCCTCGAGCGGGCGGCCGCTGCGCGCGAGCTTGGGGACGCGCACGGGGCGGGAGGTCGGGGCGTAGCTCGGGTGGTCGAGCTCGAGGGTGGCGGAGCCGGGGGCGAGGGTCCCGAGCTCGAAGACGCCGCGCTCGTCGGTGTGGACGACGACGGTGGGGGTGAGGCCGTCGTCGGGGAGGAGGGTGACGCGGACGCCGGCGATCGGGCGATCGTTGCCGTCGACGACGCGGCCCTCGAGGCCGCCCTCGGCGGGCTGTAGGACCTGCTCGAGCGGGAGGCTGAGGTCCTCGAGGTCGACCTCGCGGACGACGGGGATCATGCCGGGGGCGCGGAAGATCAGGCGCTGGCGCCCGCGGCGGCGGCCGGCGTCGAAGACGCCGCGCCAGTCGGTGAGGACGGTGGCGCCGCCCTCGAGCTCGACGCGGGCGCCGTAGATCGGGCGGCGGTTGCCGTCGAGGACCTGGCCGAGGAGGGGGACGCCGTGGCCGAGGGTGAGGACGACGCCCTCGACGCGAGCGCCGGGGCCGAGGTCGACGACGACGACCGCGGAGGCGGCGTGCTCGCCGTGGACGGCGCTGAGGCGGTAGGTGCCGGGGAGGAGGAGCTCGAGCGCGAAGTCGCCGCGCTCGTCGCTCTGGGTCCAGCCGGCGGCGTCGTCCTCGTCGTCGCCGAGGAGGGGGACGGGCGGGACGGCGCCGCGGGCGACGCCGAGGCCGCCGCCGCGCTGGAGGGCGCCGAAGGTGCGGGCGCGGATCATCGCCTCGCCGGGGCTGTAGAGGGCGTCGGCGTCGACGACGATGCTGGCCTCGGGGACAGGGAGACCGCCCTCGTCGAGGACGACGCCGGAGATCCGGCCGGGGCGGACGAGGGTGAGGAGCTGGGGATCGGCGCCGCCAACGCGGACCTCGACGGGGATCGCCTCGCTGGGGAGGAAGCCGTCGGCGTCGGCGCGGACGACGTAGGGGCCGGGGACGGTGGGGCCGAGGCGGGCCTCGCCGGCGGCGTCGGTCTCGGCGAACTGCTGGAGGAGGCCGACGCTGGCGTAGCCGAGGGTGACGCGGGCGCCGGGGACAGGGGCGCCGTCAGGATCGACGACGCGGACCGGGACACGCCCGGCGGCGATGAGCGCGAGGCTGACGTGGGCGCCGGGGGCGAGGTTCTCGAGCGGGAGCGAGGCGTACTCGGGGTCGCCCGGGCGCTCGGCGGGGACGGCGGCGACGAGGCCGTAGACGCCGTCGACGAGGTCGGAGAAGACGAAGCCGCCCTGGGGGGTGGTGGCTTGCTCGAGCGGGGGCCACAGCGAGGAGCCCTCGAGGCGGACGCGGGCGCGGGCGAGGAGCTCGGGGGCGCCGACGACGTCGCCGCTGAGGTCCTGCAGGCCGTCGACGACGATGACGACGCCGGCCTCGGGGGCGAAGGCCTCGACGACGGAGAGGGCGAGGCCGGGGCCGGTGGCGCGCAGGCGGATCGGGCCGGTCGGGATCGTGTCGAAGAGGAAGGCGCCGTCGGGGCCGCTGAGGTCGCGCCAGGGCTCCGGCTCGCCGAGGCTGGGGAGCGGGGTGGCCGTGAGCGAGACGCCGGCGACGGGCTCGCCGCGGCGGTCGATCACCTGGCCGCGGAGCCAGGAGGCCGGGCCGAGCGCGACGGTCGGGAGCAGCGCCTCCACGCCGGCCCGCGCGGGGGCGCTGAGCACCGCCCGCAGGTAGCCGGGGACGAGCATCTCGACGGCGACGGCGCTCGCCTCGCCCTCGAGGACAGGGAGCTCGAGGAGGAAGCCGCCCTCGGCGTCGCACGCGGCCTCGCCGAGGCGGACGCCCGCGCGCCACGCGAGCGCGCGACAGGTGCCGAGCGCGGGCGGCTCCAGCGGGACCGGCGGCCCCGCGGCACCTGGCTCGTAGTCCAGGGCGCTTGGGTCATAGCCGTCCGGACCTGGCTCTTCGCGTGGTTCGGGCGGCGGGGTCGGGGCGGGCGCCGCGGAGGTCGGGCGCTCGAGCAGGACGCGGCCGCGGATCCGGGCGGGGGCCGCGGCGAGCGGCGCGGCGAGCTCGCCGGTGGAGGCGGCGGCCGGCGGGGCGTTCGGGTCGCCCTCGGGGAGCGGGGCCGGCGGCGGCGGGCGCAGGAAGAGGTAGGCGATCGCCGCGAGCGCGACGAGCGCGAGCCCCGCGACCAGCGCCCCGAGCCGCGAACGCATCACTCAGCCGACCGCGATGGCGTCGATCTCGACGAGGACGTTTCGGGGCAGGGTGGCGACCGCGACGGTGGAGCGGGCGGGGCGGCTGGCGGTGAAGCGGGCGCCGTACACCTCGTTCATGGCCGCGAAGTCCTTCATGTCGGCGAGGAAGATCCCGCAGCGCACGACGTTGTCGAAGGACATGCCGGCGGCCTTGAGGATCGCGGCGAGGTTGTCCATGACGCGGGCGGTCTGGGCCCGGATGTCGCCCTCGCCGACGATGGTCATCGTCGCCGGGTCGAGCGGGATCTGCCCGGCGGTGTAGAGCGTCCGACCGCCCGCGACGATGATCCCCTGGCTGTAGGGACCGATCGCGGCAGGGGCGTCAGGCGTCGAGATGACCTCGCGGAGGGGTGCTTGCTGCATGCCCGCAAGGTTCGCCCATGCGCGCGGGAGCGGCAAGGGCGGGCAGGCGCGACTTAAGCCTTGGCGGCGGCCTTGTCGGCGGCGGCCTTGGCGGCGGCGGCCTTCTTGTTGACCGCGAGGGTGATCCGCGAGCTGTAGCGCGAGGCGGTGTTGCGGTGGATCACGCCCTTGGAGGCGGCCTTGCCGATCGCCTGCAGCGCGAGCGGCAGGCCAGCCTGCGCGGCTGCGACATCACCGCCGTCGAGGGCCTTGCGCACGCGCTTCAGGTAGGTGCGCATGGTGGAGAGGTGGAACACGTTGCGCTCGCGCCGCTTGATCCGCTGACGATTGCGCTTCTCTGCCGACTTGTGGTTCGCCACGTCTGCTTCTTCGCTCGCTGGAGGGGCAAAGCTTATGAACCCGCGCAGCGCCCCTTGTCAAGGCGGCGCCCCCTTGTCACCCTGCGCCGGGCGCCCGCGTGCGCGCGCCCTCACGACCATGCCCGCAGTTCTCACGACCACGCCCAGATCTCTCGCCCTCGCCGCGGCCCTCGGGGCCCTGGGCTGCGTGTTCGTGCCGCCGCCCCCTCTTCCGGAGGAGGTTGCGGCGATGGAGGCGGCCAAGGCGGCTCGCAAGAGCGGGCGCGGCTCGGACTCCGCCGGGGGAGAGGCCCCCGAGCCGGCCGTGGGGGGGGAGATCGCGTTCAAGAAGGGGGATCCGGCGCCGGACGGCCTCTCTCCAGCGCAGGTGAAGGCCTACAACATCGCCCAGGGTGATCCCGAGGCAGGTGATTTTACCCTCGCCGAGGCGCTGGCGGGGCTGCCCGGGGGGCCGAGCGACGCGCTGTGGGTCGTCTTCAAGACTCCGCGCGGGCCGATCGAGTGCGAGCTCTACCCGGACCGAACGCCGAAGACGATCGCCAACTTCGTCGGCCTCGCCCGCGGGCTCCGCCCGGCCTACGACAAGGCGAGCGACGCGTGGGTGAAGCGGCCCTACTACGACAACACGACCTTCCACCGCGTGATCCCCGGCTTCATGATCCAGGGCGGTGACCCGTCCGGGACGGGGCTCGGCAACCCAGGCTACATCATCGAGGACGAGATCGACCCGGAGCTGATCCACGACGCGCCAGGGATCCTGAGCATGGCGAACCGCGGGCCCAACACCGGCAGCGCGCAGTTCTTCATCACGCTCAACCCGACGCCGCACCTCGACGGGAAGCACACGGTCTTCGGCCGCTGCAACGACGCCGGGACGCGGATCGCCGACGACATCGCGCTGGTCCCCCGCGACTCGGGCGACCGGCCCAAAGAGGTCGAGGCGCTGACCTCGGTCGAGATCGTCCGCCGTCCGCGCGGGCACTAGTGCCGCCGCCGCTACATATCGATCCGCGAGCACGCGGGGCCCGAA
>CAZMML010000215.1:0-505 GCA_964567335.1 uncultured Nannocystis sp.
CAGCTCCGCGTTGCGGACCAGCCGGCCGGGGCCCGCGCGCAGCCCCACCCGCCCCGGCAGCGGGTGCCGGCGCACCAGCTCGGCCAGCGCGTCCGCGAAGGCCCGCCCGTCGGCGACGCGCGCCGCGGGGTCGAACGCCACCGCCCGCGCGATCAGCCCCTGCCACGCCGCCCGCCCCGACTCGTCGACCTGCACGTGGGTCGGGTCGAGGAACACCTCCGGGTTCGCCAGCGCCCGCAGGCGCCGCCGCTCCGCCCCGCCAGTCGGCACCACGAAGCTCCGCTCCTCCCCGTAGATCGCCGCGTCGGCGACCCGCGCCGCCAGGAGCCCGAGCGCGAAGACGTCGGTCGCCGGCGACACCGGCCGCGCCAGCACCTGCTCCGGCGCCGCCCACCCGGGCGTCGCCGCGGGCGGGCGCTCCCCCGCCTTCACCGCGATCGCGCCGGCGGCCGCCCCCGCCGCCGCCGACCCCGGCGTGGTGGCCGGCGTCGCGTCCGCGTGGACC
>CAZMML010000215.1:515-6435 GCA_964567335.1 uncultured Nannocystis sp.
CCGCGGCGGTGCAGCTCCGCCAACGACCGCGCCAGCGCCACCACGAGCCCCGCCAGATCTTGCCGCGTCGCCGACCACGCCATCCGCTCCGCCTCGCGGAGCGCCCGCGCGTAGCCCTCCTCGTCGGCGACCTCGATCCACTGCTCCTTCCCCGCGTCGCCGCGCCAGTGGACCAGCGTCTCGGGCAGGCGCTGCAGATCCTCGAGGACCAGCGGCCGCGCATGCTGCAGGTCCTCGGCGACCACCAGCGGCGGGCCCTCCTCGAGCCGGATCCCCAGGTGCGAGGTCGCTTGGATCTTCGCCAGCAGCTCCGCCGGCTCCGCCGCCAGCGCGACCGCGGCGGTGTTCGCCACCCGCTCCGGCGAGCGGTCCAGCGCGTCCTCTGGCAGCACCAGCGGGCTCGACGCCCCGAGCGCTCGCACCAGCAGCGTGTCGCCCAGCAGCGCCTCGAGCCGCGCCTCGGTCACGTAGGTCGGCTTGCCGAGGACCGCCGCGATCCCCTCGGCGCGCGCGTGCCGCTGCACGACCTCTTCGAGGCGGTCGAGCGCGCCCGCGATCTCCCGCGGCAGCTCCTCGCGCCGCTTGCGGAGCGACGAGCACACCGGGATCACCACCGACGCGCGGCGCTCGACGTGGAGCACCAGCGGCAGCCCGTCCGGCGCGTGACCCGCCAACACCGCGACCTCCGGGCGCTCGGCCAGCGCCCCGCGCTGCCTCACCACCAGCGGCCCGCTCTCCTCGTGCACGACGATGAAGCTCCCGACGCCGACGATCATCGCCGCCAAGCTACCACGGCCCCGTCGCGAGCCCGCGGGTATCTCGCCGCAACGCGGCGCGATGCGGGTAGCATCCGCGCCATGCCCTTCATCGCCACCGTCGAGCCCGAGCGCGCCGAGGGACTCCTCGCCCGCCTCTACGCCGCCGCGATCCAGCGCGTCGGCAAGGTCTTCAACGTCCTGCGGATCCAGAGCGTGCAGCCGCGGGTCCTGCAGGCCTCCGTCGACCTCTACCGCGAGCTGATGCAGGCGCCCGGCCCGCTCCCGCGGTGGCGCCGCGAGGCGATCGCCGTCGCGGTCTCGCGGACCAACGGCTGCGAGTATTGAACGCGGGCGCACGCCGACGACCTCCGTGCCGAGGTCGCAGACGACCCGCAGCTCCTGGCGATCGCCGACGCCCTCGCGCGCGACCCCGCCAGCGCCCCGCTGGGCCCGCTCGACCGGGCGATCATCGACCTCGCCGTCAAGCTCACCCGCGACAGCGCGGGCGTCGCGCGCGCCGACATCGAGCGCCTGCGCGACCTCGGCCTGGACGACCCCGCGATCCACCACGTCGTCCAGATCACCGCGCTCTTCAACTACTACAACCGCCTCGTCGACGGGCTCGGCGTCGAGCCCGAGCCCGGCTGGTGAGCTCCTTGGCGCTGCGTCCGAAATGAGGGACGCTCCCCGCCATGCGCTCCCCCAAGCTCACCGAGCTCCGCGCCGAGCTCCTCGCGACCCACCACGTCGGCCGGATCGAGCGGATGCTCGCGCTCGGCCGGGTCGCGCGCGAGGACCCCGCCGCGCTCGCGCTGGTCGACGCCCTCGCCGCCGGCGACGTCTACGAGCGACGCCTCGCGCTGACCGCCCAGCACACCCTCCGCGACGGCCGGCGCCTCCTCCCCTTCACCGAGGACCAGGCCGCCTCGCTCCGCAACCTCGCCTTCACCCTCGTGCCCGCCGTCTGCGACGACAACCAGGCGCTCGAGGCGCTCAAGGTCGCCTACACCCTCCGCCGCGAGCGCGGGCTCCTGCGGGCGCTCGCGCGGCGGCGCCGCCGCCCCGTCATCGACCGCTACCTCGACTGGCTCGTGGGACAGCCCGGCCTGCACGACTTCGCCGACCTCGTCCCCTGGTGCACCGTCGACGGCGTCCGCCGCCACCTGGACCGCGCGCTCGCCCGCCCGAGCCAGGTCTTCTGGGACCGCATGGCCCGCTCCGCCCCCGGCCCGCTCGGCGAGGTCCTCTGCGACCGCCTGCGCGCCGTCCCTGGCGAGCCCGACGCGGTCACCCGCCAGCTCATCGAGAAGCACACGCGGGCGATCGCCGAGGGCGCCCCCGCGGTCGCCCTGGAGCTCGTCGAGCTCCTCGTGACCCGGCGGATCTTCTCGCAGGTCCAGGTCCTCGGCATCACCGGCCGCACCTGCCCCTCCGAGACCCTCGCGCTGCTCCTGCGCCGCGACCTCCGGCCCGGCGGCGCCCCCTTCCGCACCAGCACCAGCCGCCTCGCCCCCGACGAGCTCGCCCGCGCGGTCCGCCGCGACCCCAACCTCCTCGGCGCCGCCGAGCCCCTGATCGACGTCCTCCGCGACGACCAGCGCGCCGCCGTCGTCGACGCCTGGTGCGAGGTCCTCCGCGAGCACCCGACCTGGGGCTTCCCGCTCCTGGACCGGATCGCCGACCCCGCCCGCCGGCTCCAGGCCTGGGAGCGCTGGAGCGTCGCCGCCCGCGGCGCCGACGGCGTCATCGCCCAGGCCCGCGTCGAGCTGCTCCCGCCCGACCTGCGCGAGCGCGAGGCCCGGCGCCACCTGAACGAGGTCATCGCCCTCGGCACCCGCCCCCTCGACCGCATCATCTACGCCCGCTACCTCCCCTGGGACGACGCCGCCGCCGCCGTCAAGGCCTTCCTCGGCTTCCCCGAGGGCAACGTCCGCGGCGTCGCCCTGACGACCATGCTGGCGATCCCCGGCCTCCGCCCCAAGGAGCGCGACCTCCCCGACAAGGCGCTCGCCCTCGTCACCGCCCGCAAGAACGAGCAGGACCCCGTGCGCGGGGTGATGCTGCGCGCCCTCGTCGCCTGGCCGCGCGAGGTGTGGCGCCCCGAGCACGCGCCCGTGATCTTCAAGATCCTCCGCGACGCGCTCGACGCCGGCGACCTGTCGCACGGGACAGCGCAGGCCGCCGAGGCCCTCCTCGTCCGCACCTTCCGGCTCGCCCCGCAGGAGGCCGCCAAGTGGCTCGGCACCTTCCTCAAGGAGCGCGGCAACATCTACGACCCCCGCCTCGGCGTCCACCTCAGCGACGACGAGGTCCGGGCCTGCGCCCCGCAGCTCCTCGACATCGCCAAGATCTGGCGCAAGCAGGAGCGCAGCCACCACGTCATGCAGCTCGCCGAGTCGCTCGGCGATCGCCTCGCCCTCGTCCCCGGCTACGACGTCCTCCTCGTCGAGCACGCGCGCGAGGTCCGGTGGGAGGGCGTCTCGCTCGGCCTCATCACGGTCCTCGCCCGCTTCGCCCGCGAGCGCTACCTCGCCGACCTCCCCGACATCGTCCAGCGCTGGTACGACCGCGGCTGGTACGACGCGATCCTCGGCCTCGGCAAGTTCCGCGAGAAGCCCGGCGGGCGCCCCCCGCCGCTGCCGGGCCCGCTCGTCGACGCGCTCGAGAAGGTCGCCCGCGGCAAGGGCCGCCCCGACCAGATCTCGGGCGCCCTCGTGCTCCTGCGCACCCGCGCGCTGGACCGCTTCGACGCGATCCTCCCCGACCTCCTCGCCAAGGACGAGAGCTACGTCCTCGTCCCCGTCGTCATGTGGCACCTCCACGCCCGCCGGCAGGACCTCCTGGACGAGCGCTTCCTCGGCGAGCGCGTGATCAAGGGCCGCTTCGCCACCGGCAAGAGCGCCGTCCTCCTGCCCTACCGCTCCGGCTTCTTCCGCTGGACCCCGCCGCAGAACGCGACCTTCGCCCGCAGCCTCGCCCGCATCATCAACGACCCCGAGCGCGACACCCCGACCGTCTGGTCGTGCACCGCCGTCCTCGCCGCGCTCGACTCGGCGCCGATGGACGACCTCGCCGCGCTCGCCGACGACAAGCGCCCCGCCGTGCAGGAGCGGGCGCTCCGGGTCATGGCCCGCTGCGACCGCGGCCAGTGCGTCCCGACCCTGATCCGCTGCCTCGACGACGCCCGCGCCCGGATCGCCATCTACGGCCTGCGCCGCGCGCTGCGGGACATGCTCCCGCGGACCGCCCTCCACCTCCTCGGCGAGGTCCCGCTCGTCAAGGTCACCGTCGCCAAGGAGGTCATGCGCCTCGCGGGCGAGCTCCGCTCCGAGGCCGCCTTCGAGTTCCTCGTCGCCCTCGACGCCCGCGACCTCCACCGCGACGTCCGGATCGCCCTCCTGCGCGCCCTCTGGGACCACCTCGAGCGCGACAAGACCTGGGAGGTCTACGCCCGCGCCGTCGCCGGACCCGACTGGGTCATGGCCTCGCGCCTCGGCGACATCCCCGCCGACCGCCTCACCGCCGCCAGCGACCGCCGCCTCTCGGCCCTCCTCGCCCGCGTCCTCACCCGCCCCGAGCCCGAGGCCCGCATCGACCTCCTCCAGCGCGCCGCCTTCCTGGCGATCTCCGACCCCGAGCGCGCCTTCCTCACCGCCTGCTCCGAGCGCCTCACCTCGATCTACGACGACGAGGTCCAGGCCGCCGTGCGCGCCCTCCTCCACCGCGCCACCGAGCACGACATGCAGCGCCTCCCCGCGCTCTACGGCCGCGCCCTCGCCGACCCCCGCTGCCTCCACGTCGCCACCGACACCCTCCTCTCGGTCGACATCCTGCGCCGCGCCTCGTGGGTCGGCGCCGCCGAGGCCGTCGAGCAGGTCCTCGCCGAGGACCCGCGCTGGCACCTCCTCCGCGTCCGCTGCGGCCTCGCCGCCCGCCAGGGCGAGCGCCTCAGCGCCTACGTCCGCGACCTCGCCGAGCGCGGCCTGCTCCACGGCGACGCCCTCGCCGCCTGCCGCGGCGTCGTCGGCCGGGTCCACCTCGATCAGCTCGCCGACTTCACCGAGGCCCTCCTCGCCAGCGCTGCCCCCGCCGCCCGCCTCGTCGCCCTCAGCGCCCTCCTCCGCGACGCTGGCCCCGAGCGCGGCTGGGCCCCCGAGCGCCTCGCCCGCCTCGAGCGCCTGCAGGACGACCCCGACCCCGCCGTCGCCGGCGCCGCCCACGCCGTCTTCCCTCCGCGCGAGATGGCCCGAAAGCCGCCCCCGCCGCCCAAGAAGAAGTAGCCCGACCGGCGCCACGAACTTGATCCCGTGCGTCTGGAACGCGCGGGCGATCGGCAAGTTGATCTCCGACTTGACCCGGAATCATCCTCTCCGATCCCCATGACTGGCAGCCGCCGAGCTCAAAGCCGGCGGCCTTGCGCGAGAACGCGCCGCGCGGTATCGTACATCACCCATGCCCGTCGCGCTCGTCGTGGAGCTCGCGAGAATTCTTGAGCAGTTCTTCACCCCATCCGAGCTGCGCTCCTGGGTGCTCGAGTTCGAGCCCGACCTGGGCGGCGAGATCCTCGCGGAGAGACCCCACGGAGCCTCCTGTCTGGCGCTCGCCGAGGCGTTCCAGCGCTACGGGCTCCTGGGACCCGCGCTCCTCGCCTCCTTGCGTCGGGCCCGGCCGCGGAGGGAGGCCGAGATCGCGGCGTTCGAACGCCTGCTCCCCCGCCCCTCACACCCGCGCGACAAGGCCGAGGACCGGTACACGCTCTTTTGCCACCTCCTCGACCGCGACGCCGCGTGGGACACGCTCGCCCGCGCGTGCGAGGTCCGAGACGGCCCGATCGTGTTCCTGCTCCACGGCACGCCGGAGCAGGACCTCGCGCTCTTCATGGATCGCGCCCACCTGTACCTCGACGACGAGAGCAAGGACGGCGTCCGCCGCGAGCACCAGGTCTGCGAGGTGGCCTTCGAGCGCGAACACACCCGCGCCAGGACCGTCGAGGAGTGGGAGGCGAGCTTCCGCCGCGCGACGACCTTCCCCGGGCGCTCGCTCGTCGACCACCTGCGGCGGGCCCTCCGCGAGCACGCGCTGATGTTCGTGATCCGCGGCCACGGCTCCGCGCCGCTCTCTGGCCTGTCCCTCGCCGAACAGGCGGCCCTCGCCGAGTTCCT
>CAZMML010000216.1:0-6422 GCA_964567335.1 uncultured Nannocystis sp.
TCTGCCTGCCGATCGACGAGCAGACGACGCGGGCCTTCTTCCTGTTCTACTTCGAGGCGTTCAAGATCCCGGGGCTGCCGCTGCGGATGCCGCGGCGGGTGATGGAGCCGGTGCTGGCGATCGCCCGCGAGGCGGTGTTCCGGCCGCTGCTGCACGAGGACGGGGTCGCGGTCGAGGCCGAGCAGCTCGGCTACAACGAGCACTGGTCGGCGCCGATCGCCGAGCTCAACCCGGCGGTCCACGAGTTCCAGGCGCTGACGATCCGCAAGTGGGAGGAGTACCTGGCGCAGGCGAGCCCGGCCGAGCTGCGCTCGCTCGGGTGAGCGCGGCGCGTCACTTGTTCTCGACGCAGGGGACGGGGACCCAGGGGGCGGCGAGGTTGTCGCAGTGGGCCTGGGCGTTCTGGAGCATCATCGGGCCGATCACGGACACCTCGCCGGTCTTCTCGGAGACGAGGAGCAGCTCGGCGGGGTTGGAGCAGGCGTAGATCTCCTGGGTCGCGGGGTGCCACTCGATGCCGACCGAGGCGAAGTTGTAGTTGGTCTGGATCAGCGCGGTCGCCTTCCCGGTCAGGTGGTTGATGGTGTAGAGCTTGTCGTCGGTGCCGTTGATCGCGTAGGTGTCCTGCAGGACATCGGACCAGGTCAGGCCGCCGGTCCCCCAGTTGAGGCCGAGGGGCCCGACCACGGTGGCGCCGCCGTTCATGGTGTCGATGGTGACGAAGTTGTCGAGCGTGGTGTCCATGCCGTAGAGGCCGAGCGCCTGGTCGGCGGTGATCCCGGGGAGGGCGGCGACCTTGGTCGGCCCCACGACGGTCCGCGCGCAGGTGCAGGGATCGATGACCTCGAGGTTCAGGGTCGAGGCGTTGGCGGCGTAGAGCGTGCCGTCGCGGCTGAAGGTGCTGGTGTTGTAGTTGTCGCTGGTGTCGAGGTCGCAGAGGTGGGTGCCCGCGCCGCTCATCAGGTCGATCTTGTAGAGGCGGGTGGGGCTCGAGGTGTCCTCGAGCATGGTCAGCCAGAGCCCCTCCTGGACGGGCTCGCCGGTGGACCCGGAGCTCGATCCTCCGCTCCCGCCGCCGGACGACGACGAGCCGCCGCTGCTCCCCGTGCCCGTGCTCCCGCCGGTGGTGGTGGTGCCCTCGCTGCTCGCGGTCGTGGAGGGGTCGGTGGTCGAGTCGGTGGTCGCGGTGGTCGCGGTGGTCGAGCCGCTCGTCGAGGTGAGGGCCTCGGTCGGCCCCTGCGAGGTGACGCCCGTGGCGCTCTCGCCCTCCGTCACGCCGCCGGAGCCGCTCGCGCTCGAGCTGGTGGCGGCGGTCGGGTCGCCGCTCGTGCTGGTCGTGCTCGAGCCGGTGCCCGTGCTCGACTGCGACGCGCCCTCGGTCTCGGCGCCGGTGCGGCCGCACGCGACCGCCAGAAGAAGAAGCCCACCCCCCCGAAGTCCACCCCACGCCATGTCACGACCCTAGCACCTCGCGGGTCAGGAGCACGCGGCAACTCGGGGCCGCGGGCCAGGAGCGCGGGCGTGGTCGCGCGCCCGCGCGGGCGCGCGGGCGGGTACGCGCGCGGCCGGATGAAGACGCGACGCGCCGTGCTCCTGGGTGGGGTGCTCGTCGGGGCCTGCGGGCCGACGACGGGGCCGAAGAAGGTCGAGCAGAAGCAGGCCGAGCCGCCGAAGCTCGAGGCCAAGGTCGAGGTGCCGAAGAAGGTCGAGCCGCCGAAGGTCGAGCCGACGGAGCAGGCGCCCGAGAGCGGGCCGCGGCTGCTGGCGGAGGCGATCCGGCCGGGGACCGCGGAGCTCGACGGCGGCAAGGTCGAGGTGGACTCAGAAGCCGGCTGGGAGCGCCGCAAGGTGGTCGGCGGGGGCGAGGCGAACGGCTCCGGCGGGCCCGGCGGCGGGATGGCGGACCTGGAGGGCGTCGGCAGCCTCGACGGACGGAGCGGCGGCGGTGGCGGCGCGAAGACGGCCGGCGCGCCGCCGCCGGCGATGGCGCCGGCGCCCGCGGACATGGCGCGCAAGGAGGAGGCCAAGCCGAAGGGCGGTCCGGGGCGTGATCCGGCGCCCAAGGAGGGGCCGCTCAAGGCCGGGTCGACCGACGACAACGCGGACTTCAAGGGCTACCTGCAGTTCCTCGCGGGCTGGACGTCGCGGCCCGAGGTGGCGGGGCAGTACCAGCCGCTGGTGGTCGAGGGGCGCGAGTACGTGCGGGTGCTCGACAGCGACGGGCAGCCGATCCCGTCGGCGCTGGTCCACGTGCGCGACGCAGGCGACCGCCGCGAGCTGTGGCGGGCGCGGACCTACGGCGACGGGCGGGCGCCCTTCTACCCGAAGATCTGGGGGGCGCAGGTCCAGACCTCGGGCCGCTACGCGGTGGAGGTCGAGGCGGAGGGGTCGACGATGACGCTCGAGTGGGACGGGGCGAGCGAGCTGGTGGTCCGCACGCCGCTGGCGCGCAAGCAGAAGCCGCTCGGCCTCGACGTGCTCTTCTTGATCGACACCACGGGCTCGATGGGCGACGAGATCCAGCAGGTGAAGTCGACGCTGCTCGCGGTGACGGGGAAGGTGAAGGGTCTCCGCCAGGACCTCGATCTCCGCTACGGGGCGGTGCTCTACAAGGACACGCGCGACGAGTACGTGACGATGGCGTACCCCTTCACCGCCGACGTGGCGACGTTCAACACGGCGCTGCAGACGGTCACGGCGGGCGGCGGGGGGGACTACCCGGAGTCGCTCAACCAGGGGCTCGAGCGCGCGGTGTCGGGGGTGGAGTGGAAGCCGGAGGCGGCCAAGCTGATCTTCCTCATCGCCGACGCGCCGCCGCAGATGCGCCTCAAGGGCGACGTGCTCTACGGCGACAGCGCGATCCAGGCGGTGGCGCGCGGGATCCGGCTCCACTCGGTGGCGGCGAGCGGCCTCGACGAGCTCGGCACGCTGGTGCTGCGCCAGCTCGCGCAGCTCACCCGCGGGAAGTTCATCTTCATCGAGTACGGCGGGACGCAGGCGACGGCGGCGTCGCACGGGGTCACGGGCCCGGTGTCGGGCGGGAACAACCTCGACGACATCATCGCCCGCGAGATCACGGCGGAGATCGAGGGCTGGGGCCGGCCCTGAGGCGGCGCCGCGGGGCTCAGGGCACGAAGGTGCGGCACAGCCCGTCCGCGCACTCGACCTGGACGTCGGCCTCCTGCGGGGCGGGGTCGCCGTCCTCGGCGATCGTCGGGTGATCGCAGCCGAGCGGGGGGCACTGCGGGCCGCAGATCGCCTCGGCGGCGGCGAAGGCGTCGGCCTCGGCCTGGTTGAGGCCGAGCGCGAGCGGGCCGCAGCAGTCGGTGTGGAGGACGATGATGCAGTCGTCGACGGTTCGGCACGACTTGTCGAACTCGGGGAAGACCTGCGGCTTGACGCTGCAGTCGATGTCGGGGCCGGCGCTCGAGCCGGACGCGCCGGTCGAGTCGGTGGTGCTCGTCGCGCCCGAGGAGGCGGAGGTGGAGGTGGCGGCGCTCGAGGTGGACCCGCCCGAGCCGCTCCCGGACCCGCTGCCCTCGGTCGGTGAACCGGACCCGCTGCCGGTCCCGCCGCTGGTCGCGGTCGTCGTGGACCCACTGGAGCCGTCGTCGCTGTCCGACTTGTCGATCGGGTTGCAGGCGACGAGCGGGAGGACCAGGGGCAGGAGGCGCGGGCTCATGGGGCGATGATAGGACACGCGGGTGAGCCCGGGCCGGAAAAGGCCGAGGCCCGGCCGCCCGCAGCGGGCGAACCGGGCCTCGTGGGCGCCGAGGCGCGAGCGTCAGGGGTACTTGACGCGCTTGATGACGAGCTTGACCGAGGCCAGGTTGCCGACGTCGGAGGCGTTGGAGTCGCCGACGCAGAACTTCCAGGTGCCGGTGGCGGGCATGCCCTTGAAGTCGTCGAGGTTCATGCCGGGGCCCTTGCCGGGGTTGGGCTTCCACTCGCAGGGGTTGACGCCGTCGTCCTTGCAGATCGTCTGGGTCGACTGGAGGGTGTTGCCCATCACCTCGGCGTCGTTGGCGGCGCCGTTCTTGAAGATCAGCGGGAACATGGAGCTGAGGTTCGGGCCCTTGCCGCAGCAGCCGTTGCCGTCGTCGGCGGCCTCGGCGTAGGTCGGGCGGCTGACGAGGGTCAGGATCTTCATGCCGTCGGGGTGGACGAGCTTCATCGTCAGGTCGGCGACCCAGGTGTGGTTGATGCCGACGGTGAGCTCGACGCTCTCGACGATGTCGAGCGGGTCGGCGGGGACGACGATGTCCTGGCAGCGGATCTTGGTCGGGTCGTTGATCGTGCCGTTGTAACCGTTGTCGGGGATCGCCCCGTTGATCATCGTGACCTCGACGGTCTCGAGCTTCTGGTTCTCCGGGCACTGGTTCTTGAAGGGCATGTCGAGGATCGGATCGCAGAGGGTGCTGAGGACCCCGAGGATCGCGTCCTGATCGGGCTGGGCGACCATGAACGAGTTCATCGCGGTGACCAGGTCCATGACCAGGGCGCCGAAGTCGTTGATGTCGATGCCGATCATGTCGTTGGCATCTTGGAGGCCCATGTGCGCGGTGGCCATGTCCTTGCACTCGTTGCCGACGCCGACGCCCGGATCCGCCGGGGGCGGGGCGTCGACCTCGAGGCCGTACTTGGTCGGGCCGTCGATGCCGCCGACCTGGCGCGTGAGGCAGGTGTTGAGGCGGTCGAAGTCGGTCATGCCGAAGAAGCCGTTGATCGCGGCGTCGTTGGCGACGTTGTCGACGAAGGACATCGCCTCCATCGGCTTGCCGATCAGCGCCCGGATCGCCGGCTTGCGGCCGACGCGCTGGTAGACCGTGAGGTCGTTGTTGGCGTCCTCGACGATGTCGGCGGCCATACCGCCGAGCGCGGTCAGGATGTCCGTCTTGTCCTGGTCGGTCAGGGCGGCCTGGTTGGCCTGGTGCATGTCGAGCGCGGCGCTGAAGTCACCCGCGAAGTCCATGAAGTCGTTGGTCGAGATCCCGAGGCCCATGTGGGCCGTCTTCATGTCCATACAGTCGTAGGTGACGCCGGGGCACATGGCGAGCTCACCGACCTGCTTCACGAGGCAGCCGCCGAGGTTGGTGGCGTCGACGTCGTTGTTGAGGAAGTAGCCGTTGACCTTGTCGTCGGCCAGGATGACGCCGAAGGCGAGGCCGATCAGGTCGCCGATGCCGGTCTCGCCGCCGAGTCGCTCGCAGAGCGTGGTCGGCATCGGGCCGGTCGAGCTGCCGGTCGAAGAGACGTCGGTGGTGCTGCCGGTCGTCGTGCCCGTCGTGCTGCCGGTGGAGCTCCCCTCGGTCGTGGTTGGCTCGGTGGTCGCGTCGGTGGGGTTGGTGGTCGTGGTGGTCGTGGTCGTGGTCGTCGACGTCGAGCCGCTGGTGCTCGTGTCAGTGTCGGTCTCTGTCTCCGTCCCGCCGCCGCCTCCGGGCGGACATGCGGTGAGCAGGCCGAGGCTGCTGACGAGCGCGAGGGTGCTGAAGTGCTGTTTCTGCATGGCTGCCTTATTTCCGTGGGGTAAGGTGCAGGTCGTCCAGGTCGGGCAACCTTACTCGCGCAGCCGGCTCCTGAGAAGTCGGCGGCGCTTTTCACAGGGGCGGCTTCGCTCCAGGTCGGGGGGGGGCCCCCCCAGACGCGGAGCCCCGGCTCTCCGGGGGCGGAGTGTTCGATCGGACATGGTCGCAGGGCCGTGAGGTCCAGGCCATGTTCAGCCCTTGTGCGGGAGCAGGGCCGTGAGCTCGGCGAGCGCGCGACGAGCCTCCGGGCGGCTCTGGGCGGCGGTCCGGAGCACCGGCTCGGCAGCCAGGAGCAAGGAGCGCTGGCGGGCAGGATCGAGGGCGTCCGCGGCGAGGGCGCGGGCGAGGGCCGCCTGGGCGAGCGCGGGGCTCAGCGGGTCCAGGGCCGGGTTCGCGGCGGCGGTCTCGAAGATCTCCCGGGCCTGCTCGAGGTGCCCGCGGGCGTCCGCGGCGCGTCCCAGGGCGAGGAGCGTCTGGCCGAGCTCGGCGTGGGCCTCCGCGGTCTCCAGGGAGCGAGGATCGGCGCGCTCGGCGACGGTGAGCAGGCGGGAGTGGATGGCCAGGGCCTCGCGGGGTTGACTCAGCCAGCGGGCCAGCGTGGCGACGTTGCCCTCGACGGCGCGGGTGTGCGGATGGTCGTCCCCGAGGGACTCTCGCAGGAGGTCGAGGGCCTCGCGCGAGAGGTCACGCGCCCGCGGGAGGTCGTCCTGCCGCAGCGCGAGGAGCGAGAGATCGTTGAGCGCGCTCGAGAGGAGCCTCCGGTCGCTGTTGGGAGAGGCGCGGTAGATCGAGATCGCGTGCTCGTTGTGAGCGCGTGCGGCCGCGAGATCGCCGCGCGCCTCGGCGAGCCGGGCCCGGGTCTGCGCCGACTCGGCGAGCTCGCGGTGGTTCTTCGGC
>CAZMML010000217.1:0-6366 GCA_964567335.1 uncultured Nannocystis sp.
GCGTTACTTCGACCCGCAGCTCAAGTGCTGCACCTTCCTCCCCTCGCTGCCCAACTTCCTCGTCGGCGGGGCCCTCCGCGGTCCAGGTCGTCAGCCGATCGCGGCGCGGATCGCCCGCGGCGTCGGCCTCAGCCCGCTCGGCCTCGAAGCGACCGAACGCGAGGCGCTGCTCGCCCGCGAGGGCCGCGCCGGCTTCGGCCACGCCCACGCCCTCCGCTGCCCCTACCTCGGCGAGGACGCCCGGTGCCAGATCTGGGCCCACCGCAACGCCGTGTGCGCGACCTGGTTCTGCCGCCACGCGCGCGGCCTCGTCGCCGAACGCCTGTGGCGCGCCGCCAAGCTCTACCTCTCTGCGGCCGAGCGAGCCGTCGCCCTCCACTGCGCCATGGTCGTCGACGTCGGCGACGCGGCGCTCGCCCTGCTCACCGAGCCGAACCGGGCCCCGCGCCCCCTCGCCGCGCACGAGTGCGACGAGCGCCCGCACCCGGCACGCGCGCGCGCCCTCTGGGGCCCCTGGCACGGGCGAGAGACCGCCTACTTCGAGGCCTGCGCCGAGGAGGCCGACCGCGTCGACGGGGAGCGCCTGCGCGCGATCGGCGGCGCCTCCCTCGCGGCGCACGCCCGCGGGCTGCGGGCGGCGTGGGCCCTCGCCGCCGACGACGGGCTGCCGCCCCGCACCCGGCTCGGCGCGCTGCGGATCCACGCCCTCCGCGACGGCGTCGTGACCGTCGAGGGCTACAGCGAGTACGACCTCCTGGACGTCCCCGAGGCGCTCCTCGCGGCGCTGCCCTGCTTCGACGGCGCCGCGGTCCCCGACGCCCTCGAGCGCGCGAGCGAGGAGCGCGGCGTGCAGATCACCCCGGCGCTCGTACGGCGCCTGCTCGACCACGGCCTCCTCGTCGCGGACGACGAGCCGGGACCTGCGCCCTGAGAGCGAGCCTCCGGACCCGACCCTCCCGCGCCGCCGCATCGGGGTGGTGATGCGTCAGTGCTGGGGCACAAGATCGATGCTGGCGAATCGACCGCGGAGGGGGTGGCCACGCGCTAGGATGGCGATGTGGGACGGAGCCGATCCTCGAGCTGCGCGTGCGTCGGGATCGCCGCCATCGTGGCGTGTGCCGACCGCTCTCTGGTCGATGGGACAGCCGGTGCATACAGCTCGACGAGCGCGGGCGAGGCCTCGAACAGTGCTGGCACCGCCGGGACCTCCGCGGGCCCGTCCACGATCTCCTCCACAACGAGCGGTGGCCACGCTTCGGGCGGCACCACGTCCTCAGATACGGAGGCCACCACGGGCGGAGCGCAGCCCTGTGGAGCGGTCGTGCTGTCGAACGGCCTGCGCTTCGACTGCCTGAGCTTGCCGGACGTCTCCGGACAGCAGCTCGTCGCCGCCGATCTCAACGACGACGGCGTCGATGACCTCGTCGTCGTCGACCCTGGCGAGTCCTGGACGGACGAGACGCAGATGCACCTCGTCTTCGGCGGGGTTTCCCCGGCGCCCGAGGGCGGCTTCGGATCTTCGAGCACCTCGTCCGAGAGCCGACTACTCCCCGGCGATTTCGACGGTGATGGCGACCGCGACCTCGTCCTCGCCTCGCAAGGCGCGATGCAAGGGTTCTGGAACGACGGCGTCGGCGGGTTCGCGCCGAGCGAGGAGGTTCACCTGGACACGTGGTTGTGGTCGTACACGGTGGCAGACGTCGGCGCGACCGGGCAGGCGCGGATCGTCGGCGTAACCCGCGACGAACCCCTCGAGCTGCGGGTCCTTGGCTTCGACGCGGGGCACGAGTCGGTGCTCTTCCCCGAGTCCGCGCCGGTCGCCGAGTGCGTGATCGACGTGACCCTCGCGGCGCGACTCGACGGCGACGAATTCCCCGAGATCGTCGCCGCTCCCTTCTGCGATCCGCCGATGGATGCCACGCGGGTCCGCGTGTACCACGGGACGCCGACCCCCCAGTTCCTGCTCGGCGAGCCGGGGGTACCGACCGGGAGCGGCCCCGGAGCGCTCGCCGCGGGCGACTTCGACGGCGACGGTCACACCGACATCGCCGTGGGCAACCAATGGATCGACAACGTGATGGTGCTCCGCGGCGACGGCATGGGCGGCCTCGTCGCGCAGACGACCACGCCGATGTGCATGCTCTGTACCCCGCTCATCCTCGAGCGCGCGAGGGTCGGCGCCACAGGCGACAGCCTGTTCATGATGGTGTACGACGACCTCACGACAGGCTTCCTCGCAGCCATCCTCGACCCGCTCGGGGCGCCCGCGATCGAAGTGATCCAGACCGACCTGCTCACCTACGTCCCAGCGGGCATCGCCGTCGGCGACTTCAACGGCGACGGGATCGATGATCTCGCCTACATCCGCGGCGACGAGAGCCTGGGGCTGCTGCTCAGCGCGCCGTGAGGCCTCGACCGCGCCTCGCAGGCGCGACCTCGAGGTCGTCTGCGACGGCCGCCCGCGAGCGCGCCTCAGTCCGCCGCGAGCGGGACGACGCGGAGGTCGTACTCGGTGTTGCACTCGCCGCAGCCGCGGACGTCGAAGCGCGACCAGGCGAGCGCGACGCGCCCGTCGGCGCTCGCATGGATGAAGGTCTCGGTCCACGGCCGCGCCGCGAACCCGAAGCGCTCGCGGACCTCGCCGTGTCGCAGGGTCAGCTCGACGCGGGCGCCGCGCAGCCGCACCTCCGCCGCGACCGCGTGCGCCCCGTCGCGGTCCTCCCGGAGCTCGCGCGCTGGCGGCGTCGCCCAGGGGTCGACGCGCACGCCCTGGCGGATGAGCTCGATCGGGCTGCGGAACCAGGCGTGCAGGACCCGCGGCAGCGGCCGCAACCTCCCGGCGGCGAGCAGATGGTTGACCCCGGCGAGCCCGACGCACGGCCGCGGCGCCACCTCCTGCCCGCGCCGCGGCCGCGGACCCTCGGGGACCGCGACGAGCCCGAGCAATTCGCCGGTGCGAGCGTCGAAGAACGCGATCTTGAGGCCCGCCTGGCGATGCGCGGGGAACTCGTCCTGGAGCGCCGCGACGACCACCTCGCCGTCGGCCGACAGCGCCGGCAGCTCGCGCGTGTACAGGTGCGTCAGCGACTCGTCCAGGTCGAGCCGCGCGAGCCCGAAGGGCTGCGGCTCCGGCAAGTTGCGCAGACGCAGGCGCGTCGGCGGGATCGACGCCGGGTATGGGTAGTCGAACACCTGGTCGACCATCGCCGCGGGCGTGAGCTCGCGGGCGAGGAACTCGCGGTAGCCGGTCGCCGCGGCCGGATCGATCGCCACCTCGCACCCCTCCTGCTCCGCCGGTGATTCGACGGGCGGAGCGACGCGCGCGGCGACCGGCGCCGTCGGTGAGAGCGACGGCGCCGCGGGCCCTTCCACGGCCGGCGCCGCGGGCAACGCCGGCGCCTCGGGCGCTCGCGGCTCCGTGCAAGCGCCCAGCAGCACCGCCAGCGCGACCCGCGGGGCCCGAGACATGGGACCGAGGATACTACCATCTCCGCGCTCCCCGCGAACCGCCTCGTCGAGCGCGAGGGTGTTCGCCCGCGGACCGACCCGCGGCGCGCCCGCGAGGCTCAGGGATCGACGCGGACGACCTCGTCGGCGCCCGCGTCGGCGTACCACAGCTCGCCCCCCGGGCCGATCGTGATCCCCATGATCCGCTCGGCGGGAGTGTGCATGCGGTCGATCTCCTTGCCTTCGAGGTCGAACGCGACGACGTCGCCGCTGCCGTGCTCCGAGACCAGCAAGCGGCCCTCGTGCAGCGCCAGACCTGAGGGCTCGTCGAGGCCCTCGACGAGCGCCTGCACCTCGGCCCCCTCGACGCCGGTGTAGTCGGCGCCGTCGAGATCGCCGACCAGCTTCCCCACGTTCGTGCCGGTGGCCGTGTCGAGGCGGAGGATCCGCCCGGTGCCGGTGTCGGCGATGTAGAGCATCCCGGTCGCGTGGTCGAGCTCCATGTGCCCGGGGATGTTGGCGACCCGGGTCACCGCGACGTCCAGGTAGCGCGTGATGATGCCGTCGGAGTGGTCGCCGCCGCCGGGCCCGTGGTCGGCCTGGAAGTCGTAGCGCACCACGCTACCGTTCCGACCGTCGAAGGCCCAATACACGTTGTCGACCTCGTGGGCGATCCCCATGCACTGCGGGCTCTGGTGCAGCATGTCGAGGTGGCTGCCCTCCTGCGCGCCGGGCGGGAACTCCTGGCCGACCTTGGCGAAGATCTCGAGGTCGGCCGGCCACAGCGTCGGCCCCATGAAGTCGTCCGGAGCCTGTGGTCCGACGTTCCACTCGTCGCGCGACTCCTGGCAGGTCGCGAACTTGTTGTCGCCGCTGAACGCCGCCGACGACACGTAGGCCATGAAGTGCTGCCCGTAGGCGTCGATCCGCTCCTCCGAGCTCTGCTGCGCGGTGCCGGGCTCGAAGAAGATCACCACGCCGTGGCTCAGCATGTTGAACGTCCACAGCTGCCCGGGCGCCGCCGGGTTGAACTCGAGGTCGCGCACCGCGTTCAGGCCGTCCTTCGCCGTGCCGATCACCGTGAACGTCCCGCCGAACTCCGGCACGACGTGCCCCGCGCCGGTCGTCCCCTCGGTCGGATCGCTCGCACCCGTCGTCGCGCCGGACGAACTCGTGCCCTCTCCCGAGCTGGACGCGTCGCCCGGGTTCGGGGCACCCGCGCACGCGGCGACGGAGAGCGAGAGCAGGAGCGAGAGCGATGCACGCGACGACATCGCCGGAGCGTATACCACGCCCGCGACGGCGCGCCGGGCGGTCGCACGTACGCCGGTGGCGCCGGGCGGGCGAGCGCCTGCCCTTCGCTTGGGCGGCCGGTCGCGTCACTGCCCGCGGCGCGCGAGCCAGGCCTCGATCTGGGCCGCCTCGGGGCGCCTCGGCGCCAGCCTCCGATACACCTCGGCGGCCTCCTGCCCGAGCTCCCGGGCGCGCTCCGGCTCCCGCGCCGCGGCTCGCAGCGCGCGGGCGAGGGCGAAGCGGGCGTCGGCGCGGAGCAGCGGCGGCGTGCGGTCCGGGACGCTGAGCGCCACGGCCTCCTCGAGGTGGGGCAGCGCGTCTGTGGGTCGGCCGCGGGCCAGCGCGACCTCCCCCAGCCCGACCAGCTCGGAGGCGCAGGTCGAGGCCGCCGCTCCGGCCTCGCGGCAGGACTCGAGGCCGCGGGCGTAGAGCGCCGCAGCCTCTGCCAGGTCGCCGCGGAGTCGCGCCACGTCACCGAGGTTGCTCAGGGCGATCGCCGCCATCCCCTTGCGGACGGGCGGAGCCTCGAAACCCGCGACGGCGCGGCGCAGGAGGGGCTCGCCGCGGTCGAGGTCGCCGAGGTGGATGTACGAGACCCCGACCTCGACCGCCGACGCGAGCAGCTCCGTGTGGCCGGGCGGGAGGATCTTCTCGCGGATCGCCAGCGCCCGCTCGACGAGCGGCAGGGCCCGGAGCGGCTCGCCGCGCTCGGTGAGCGTCGAGCCCATCCCGACCAGCGCGTAGGCGACGTCGCCGTGCTCGGGTCCGAAGGCCTTCTCGAAGATCGCCAGCGCCCGCTCGCCGCTGGCGAGGGCGGCGTCGAACTCCCCGAGGCCCCGCAGGACGTCGCCGAGGCCGAGCAGGGCGTCGCCGGTCCGCGGGTGCTCCGGCCCGAGCGCAACCCCCTGGATCGCCAGCACCCGCTCGAAGTCCTTGCGCGCCGCCAGGTACTCGCCTCGCTCGTAGTGGATGAGGGCGATGTTGTTGAGGTTCTGCGCGACCTCGACGTGATCCGGGCCCAGGACCCGCTCGCGGACGGCGAGCGCCCGCAGGTTGAGCGCCAGCGCCTCGTCAAATTCGTTGCGATGGTAGCGAGCGGAGGCGAAGTTGGAGAGCAGGACCGCGACGTTCGGGTGCTCGGGCCCGAGCGCCTGCTCGAGGATCGCCTGCGCCCGGGTGAAGAGCGGCACGACCCGCTCGCGATCTCCGCGGATCTCGAGCAGGTTGGCGAGGTTGTTCAGGGTGCCGGCGACGATCGGGTGGTCGGCGCCGAGGTACCGCTCCTGCAGGGCCAGGGCGCGCCCGTAGAGCGCCTCGCTCTCGTCGAAGCGCTCCTGCAGGCGGTACACGACCGCGAGGGAGTTGAAGTAGGACGCCGCGGGGAGCGCGTCCTCCTGCCCGAGGCGACGCAGCAGCATCTCCGCGGGGGCGGCCCACTGCAGCCCGACCTCGGGCTTCGACTGCTCGTAGCCGATCGTGTTCACCAATTGCGCCGCCGCCATGAAGGCGACCTCGTCGTCGCCGACCGAGCCGCCCTCGAGGTACGCCGAGCGCAAGGCCTCGACGGCGCGCTCGTGGTCCCCGGCGCGCCGCGCGGCCTCACCGATCGTCAGCTCGACCTCGGCG
>CAZMML010000218.1:0-6343 GCA_964567335.1 uncultured Nannocystis sp.
CGTCATCGACCGTCCCTCCAAGGACACGGCGGACCTCATCGACCTCCTCCTCGCCCGCGGCGCGCCGCTCGAGCACCAGCGACCCGGCGACTGGGGGACCGCGACACACTGGGCGCTCGGGCAGGGCGACCCCGCCGCCCTGCGCGCCCTCCGGGCCCACGGCGCCGACCTCGAGGCGCGCACAGAGCGGAGCTCCCAGACGCCGATGCACCAGGGGGCCCGCTACGGGGGGGCGCAGACCCTCCGGGAGGCGGTGGCGCTCGGCGCCTCGGTCACCGCCGTCGACGCCAACGGAGCGACCCCGCTGCACCTCGCGGCGCTCCGGGTCAGCCACGCGAACGCCTCCGACCCCGAGGTCATCGCGCTGCTCCTCGCCGCCGGCGCGGACCCGGACGCGCGCGACGCCGAGGGCAAGACCCCGCTGGAGCGCGCCGCCGAGGCGCTCCCGCGCAAGGGCAAGCGCCGGACGCCGCTCGAGCCCTCGCAGTCGGACTTCCTGGCCGCCCTGGTCGCCTGCTCCCGCCCCTCGCTCGTCGCGGCGCTGAAGCTCTGACCCCGCCTGGGTCGCCCTGCGACCTCGGGAACCATCGCAGGACCCTGCACCGGTCACGCCTTGATCTTCGTCATGTCCGGGTCATAGAGCGGGCGCAGGGACGCGATCGCGGGGTAGAGGCGCCCCGCGATGTCGACCTCCCAGCGGCCGGTGTCGAGGTACTCCTGATCGAGCGGTCGGTCGGCCTGGATCATCGCCAGGCCGACCGCGCCGCCGAGGGTGTGGCCGTACGACGCAGCGCGGACGTAGCCGACCTCGCGGCCGTCGCGGCGGACCACCTCCGCGTGGAACATCATCGGCTCGGGGTCCTTCACCAGCACCTGCAGGAGCCGGCGTGTGAGCGGGCCGGCGGCCTTCTTGGCGAGGACCGCGTCGCGCCCGACGAAGCCGCCGGGCTTCTTGAGGTCGACCGCGAAGCCGAGCCCCGCCTCGAGCACCGAGTCGGTGTTGTCGATGTCGTGCCCGTAGTCGCGATAGCCCTTCTCCATGCGGAGGCTGGCGAGGGCCTTGAGCCCCGCGTGCCTGAGGCCCACCTGGCGCCCGGCCGCGACGAGCCGGTCGTACACGTGGCACGCCTGCTCGGCGGGGATGTAGAGCTCGTACCCGAGCTCGCCGAGGTAGGTGATCCGGACGCAGAGGACGCGGGCGAAGCCGATGTCGATCTCCTGCGCGGCGCGGAAGGGGAACGCCGCGTTCGACATGTCGGCGCTGGTCACGAGCTGCATCAGCTCGCGCGCGCGCGGGCCCTGGACGTTGAGCTGGGCGTGGCCGGACGTGACGTCGACGATCATCGCGTGCTGCTCGCCGATCCCGCGGCGGATCAGGGTCTCGGCGTGCCGGTGGGCGGTGTCCGACGCGACCACCCAGAAGCGCTCGTCGCCGAGCTTGGTGACCGTCAGGTCGGCCTCGATCGTGCCGCCCTCGTTCAGGATCTGGGTGTACGTGATCCGCCCGGCCGGCCCGTCGACGTTGTTCGCCGCGAGGTAGTTCAGGACCCGGCCCGCGTCCCGCCCCTGCACCACGAACTTCGCCATGAAGGACATGTCCATCAGGATCACGCCCTCGCGCGCGGCGCGGTGCTCGGCGGCCCAGGTCGGGAACCACTGCGGGCGGCCCCAGCTCAGCGGCCCCGGGTCGGGGGTCTGCCCGGGCCCGGCGTACCAGTCCGCGCCCTCCCAACCGCTGACGTCGCGGAAGTACGCGCCCTCCGCGACCAGGCGCGCGTGCACCGGCGAGAGCTTCGCGCCGCGCGCGGTGGTCATCGCTCGCGTCGGGTAGTGGCACTGGTAGACCAGCCCGAGCGACTCGACCGTGCGGGTGCGGCGGTACTCGGGGTTCGACTGGTAGGGGTGCAGCCGGTCGAGGTTGAAGCCGGTGATGTCGACGTCCGGACGCCCGTGGATGATCCAGTGGGCGACGACGCGGCCGAGGCCGCCGCCGGTGATGATCCCGATCGAGTTCAGGCCGGCGGCGACGAAGAAGTTCTTCAGCTCCGGCGCCTCGCCGACGCAGGGCGCGAGGTCGGGGGTGAAGCTCTCCGGGCCGCAGAAGAACTTCTTCACGCCGGTGTCGAGCGTGATCGGGACGCGCCGCATCGCCCGCTCGAGGAAGGGCCCCATGCGATCCCAGTCGGGCGCGAGGTCGCCGAAGGAGAAGTCGTCCGGGATCCCCTCGATCCGCCACGGCGCGCACACCGGCTCGAAGAGGCCGATCATCAGGCCGCCGACCTCCTCGCGGTAGTAGCCGTAAGATCCCGGATCCTCGATCACCGGCCAGTCAGGCGAGACGCCCGGGATCTTGTCGGTGATCAAGTAATAGTGCTCGGCGGCCTGCAGCGGCACGTTGACGCCGGCGCGCGCGCCGAGCTGACGGCCCCACATGCCGGCGCAGTTGACGACGTACTCCGCCTCGATGTCGCCGTAGGGGGTGCGCACGCCCGTGACCACCCCGCGGCGCTGGAGGATCCCCGTCACCGGGACCCCCTCGATCACCCTCGCCCCCTGGAGGCGCGCCCCCTTCGCCAGCGACATCGTCGCGTCCACCGGGTTCACCTTGCCGTCCTGCGGGACGTAGAAGCCGGCCAGGATGTCGTCGGTGCGCGCGAGCGGGAAGAGCTCCTTCACCTGCGCCGCCGAGATCTCCTGCACGTCGACGCCGCAGTGCCGGTTGAAGGCGCTGACGCGGCGGTACTCCTCGAGGCGATCGCGGTCGGCCGCGAGCTCGATGAAGCCGATCGGCCGGAACCCCGTCGCCACCCCGGTCTCCGCCTCGAGCCGCGCGTAGAGGTCGCGGGTGTACTTCCGCATCTCCGTCGAGGTCTCGGAGGTCGAGCCGAAGCACACCATCAGCCCCGCCGCGTGCCACGTGGTCCCCGAGGTGAGCCGATCCCGCTCGAGGAGCACGACGTCACGCCAGCCCATGTGGGCGAGGTGGTAGGCGACGGAGCAACCGATCACTCCGCCCCCGACGACGACGACGCGGGCGCGCTGCGGCAAGGCTGGGGGGTTCATGGGTACGGATGTTAGCGGAGCCTCGCGCGCACGTGCACGGCGCGCGACTCGCGCGACCCGCGCCGACCGCGGGCTTCAACATGCTCTTTCCGACATGTCACGGACGCCCGCCGCCGCGGCCGCCGCCCTCTGGGGTAGGCTCGCCGCGTGGAGCTCGTCGACATCGGAGTCAACCTGGCGCACCGGTCCTTCGCGGCGGACCGCGACGAGATCGTGCGCGCGGCGGTCGCCGCCGGGGTGACGCGGATGATCGTCACCGGCACCAGCCTCTCCGCGAGCCGCGAGGCGCTGCGGCTCGCGCGGACGCGGCCGGGGGCGCTGTGGGCCACCGCGGGGGTCCACCCGCACGACGCCGCGCGCTGCGACGCGGGGACGATCGCGGCGCTGCGCGAGCTGGCCGCGGCCCCCGAGGTCGTCGCGATCGGCGAGTGCGGGCTCGACCACAACCGCGACTTCTCGCCGCGACCGGTCCAGAGGACATGGTTCGAGCGCCAGGTCGAGCTGGCCATCGAACTCGGACTCCCGCTCTTCCTCCACGAGCGCGACGCGCACGCCGCCTTCCTCGAGGTCCTGGGCGCGCTGCGGCCGGCCCCGGAGCGCGTCGTGGTCCACTGCTTCACCGGCGACGCGGCGGCGCTGCGCGCCTACCTCGGGCGCGGCTACAGCGTCGGGATCACCGGGTGGATCTGCGACGAGCGCCGCGGCCAGCACCTGCGCGCGCTCGTCCGCGAGGTCCCCGCCGACCGCCTGCTCCTCGAGACCGACGCCCCCTTCCTGGCCCCGCGCGATCTCCGGCCGCGGGTGCAGCGGAACACCCCGGCGCTGTTGCGGCACGTCGCCGAGGTCGTCGCGCGCTGTCGCGGCGAGGACGTCGCGGAGCTCGCGGCCGCGACCACCGCCAACGCCCTGCGGGTCTTCTCGCGGCTCTCGCGCCCCTGACGCTCCGACGGAGCCGCGGAGAGATCGCCGATGAAGCCGGAGGCCTCCTCGCGCGAGGATCTCGTTCGGCTCGACCGCCAGATGGACGCCGGACGCCCTCAGGGGGCGCACTCGCTGCCGTGCACGACGTAGACCCGGCCGCGGTTGGGCATCGTGAGCCCCGGCGCGCCGATCACGATCTCGGCGCGAGCGTCGCCGTCGACGCTCTCGACCAGCGCCACGCTCGTGCCGGCCGCGCCGCTCGCGACCGCCTCGCCGTCGAGGATGAAGCCGCCGTTGCCGGCGGCGAGGGTGCTGCTGGGCACCTTCCCCGTCGTGTCGCGGCCGAACGCGACCACCACGCGGCCGTAGTCCGAGACGCCGCCGCCCGCGCCGATCACCACGTCGCTCCGACCCCCCCCGTTCACGTCGAACCCGCCCGCGACCGAGAGCCCGAGGCGCTCGCCCTGGGCGCCGGTGACGACGAACCCGTTCTGGTTGGAGAGCTGGCTCTCGAGCAGCACCCCTGAGAGCGTATCCTTGCCGAACACGACGACCGCGCGGTTGTAGAGCGTCCCTGCGCCGCTGACGACGAAGTCGTCGACGAGATCGCCGCTAAAGCGGCCCGCGGGCGCGATCGACGCGCCGAAGAGGTCGTTGGCGAGCCCGTCGTTCTCGATCGAGAAGCCCGTGCCGTTGGCGAGCGGGAGGACGACCTTCCAGGGGTTGGGGATCACCTCAGGGAGGAAGAGGACGAAGACTCGCCCTTTCGACGTGTTGTAGCCGGGCTGCCCGACCGCGAGGTCGGGCTGCCCGTCGTTGTTGATGTCACCGACGCCCGCGATCACCGTCCCGAAGTCGAAGGTGCTGGGCCCCTCGATCCGCCGCGCGTCGTTCGTCATCAGCAGCGTCTGGATCGAGGCCGTGGTCGGGACCTTCTCGCCGTACACCACGTAGATCGCCCCCGTCCCCCCCTCCGAGGGCGCGGCGACCGCGATGTCATCGTAGGTGTCGTTGTTCAGCAAGCCGATCTTGGTGACCGCCGTCCCGAAGCCTCCCGAGCTCACCGCGGTGTTGGTGATCGAGTACCCCTGGCTCGCCTGCAGCGTCCCGAGCAGGATCTTCGTGGTCTCCGGGGTGCCGAACACGACGTGCGCGGCGCCCTTGAGGTTCTTGTCGAACTTCGTACCGATCAGGAGGTCGGCGAGCCCGTCGTCGTTGAAGTCGCCCGCGTCGCTAAGCGCGACAACCTCGTTGACGTTGGTGTCGACCTCGATGAGGACGCCGCCGCCCACGCCGAGGGCGACCTTGGCCAGGTCGACGTCCGCGAGCCCGGGACCGCCGTGGACGACGTAGACGCGGGGGTACACGCCCATCCCCTTGAACGCGAAGACGGCGAAGTCCGGATCCCCGTCGCCGTTGAAGTCGCCGAGCTGCACCACCTTGGTCCCCGCGCGGCCGGCGTCGACGACCCCGTCGATCTTGATCGCGTCGGCGATCGTGCCGAGCGGCACGGGCGCTGGCGCCGGTGCCACGCACGCGCCCGCGCTGCAGGTACCGCTCGCGGTGCAGAGCATGTCGTCGTCGCAGGGGGCGTCGTCGAGCGGCGCGTTCATGCAGGCGAATCCCTGACAGATCGCCGTGTTGCAGGCGGCTGGAGTGCAGTCCGCGTCGACCAGACACTGCGGCATGTCCAGGCACAGGCCGCCGAGGCACGCCATGGACGTGCAGTCCGGGTCGTCGCCGCACATCTTGTCCGCGCCGCACGCGGGGCAGGTCCCGCCGCCGCAGTCGACGTCGGTCTCGTCGCCGTTGACGGCCCCGTCGTCACAAGTCGCGGGGACGTCGGTCGTCGCGCCGCTCGATCCGGTCGTCACGTCGGTGGTCGGATCGCCGGTCGGTCCCGCGGTCGGCGAGCCTGTCGTCGGCGCGTCCGTCGTCGGTGCGCCCGTCGTCGGCGCCGCGGTGCCGGTGCTCGAGGAGAGGGTCGTCGTCGTCATCGCGCCCGATGATCCGGCGGTGCCCGAGGTCTCCGGGTCGGCGTCCGTCGGGTTGAAGCACGAAACGAGCGCGCAGCCGAGGAGCCCTGCGAGCCGCGGGGTGTGGCGATCCATCGCTCCATTAAACACAGCGACGCGCGCCCGTCCAACCCCCGCGCGCGCCGTCACGCATGAGCGCTACGGACAGGGGCCGCGGAGCGGATAGAGGCGCGGCCCGGATCCGGCGCCGCCCTCCGGGACGACGAGGGCAGCCGCGCGGCCGGGACGCGTGAGCAGGTGGACCGCCACCTCCTCCGGCGCGCTGAGCAGCGTGCGCCGGCTCGGCACCCCGCTCGCGGGCGTGAAGCCGGCCGCGAGCGTCG
>CAZMML010000219.1:0-6323 GCA_964567335.1 uncultured Nannocystis sp.
ACGCCTGCGTCGACGGGTGCGCGGCGGCGACCTGCGGCGACATGTTCGTCCACAAGGGCGTCGAGGAGTGCGACGACGGCAACGTGGTCGACGACGACGACTGCACCGCGACCTGCAAGCACGCCAAGTGCGGCGACGGCATCCGCGGGCCGATGGAGGAGTGCGACGACGGCAACCAGGCGGACGGCGACGGCTGCTCGGCGGCGTGCACCTTCGAGAGCTGCGGCGACGGCCTCCTGCAGGGGCAGGAGGAGTGCGACGACGCCAACGACGTCAACACCGACGACTGCGTCTACTGCCACAGCGCGACGTGCGGCGACGGCGTCACCTGGGCGGGCGTGGAGCAGTGCGACGACGGCAACATGAAGCCCACCGGCGCCTGCCCGAAGGACTGCAAGGCGGCGACCTGCGGCGACGGCTTCGTGTGGGCCGGCAAGGAGGAGTGCGACGACGGCAACGCCGACGACACCGACGCCTGTCCGGCGGGCTGCGAGGCGGCGACGTGCGGCGACGGCCACGTGTGGGCCGGGATGGAGGCGTGCGACGACGGCAACCTGAGCGACGGCGACGCCTGCCTCAGCGGCTGCATCCCCGCGACCTGCGGCGACGCCATCGTCTGGCAGGGCGTCGAGGGCTGCGACGACGGCAACGCCGACAACAACGACGGCTGCGCCAACGCCTGCATGCAGGGCGCGACGGGGATCGGGACGGGCGACCGACACACGTGTGCCATCCGCGCCGGCAAGCTCCGCTGCTGGGGGAAGAACGAGTCTGGCCAGCTCGGCTACGGGACCACCGCGACCATCGGCGACGAGCCCGCGGATCTGCCGCCAGGCGACGTCGCGGTCGGCGGCGACGTCCTCGCGGTCGCCGGCGGCACCCAACACACCTGCGCGCTCCTCGTCGACAAGAGCGTGCGCTGCTGGGGCCGGGGTGACATGCTCGGGCGCGGCAAGAACGTCTTTACCGACATCGGCGACGGGCCGGGCGAGATGCCGCCGGTCGACGCGGCCGATCTCGGGGGGGCGGCCGTCAGCATCGACGTCGGCACCTATCACACCTGCGCGGTCCTCGAGGACGACACGCTCCGCTGCTGGGGCTTCAACCAGAACGGGCAGTGCGGCTACCCGGGCAAGAACGCCGTCGACTCGTCCAACGCCCTCGGTCCGGTCTCGGTCGGGGCCCCCGTCAAGCAGGTCGCGACCGGTGATCGCTTCACCTGCGCGCTCCTCAAGGGCCCCGCCGACGGCAAGGTCCGGTGCTGGGGTCAGAACGTGTTCGGTCAGCTCGGGCTCGCCAACACCCAGCCGATCGGGTTCAACCAACCCCCGAGCGACGCCCCCTTCGTCCAGATCGGCGAGCCGGTCCTCCAGATCGACGCCGGCCAGTACCACGCGTGCGCCCTCGCGGCGAGCGGCGCGGTGTACTGCTGGGGCGACGGCTCCTGGGGCGCGCTCGGCTACCTGAACGCGCAGACGATCGGCGACAACGAGCACCCGGCCAGCGCGGGGCCGGTGAAGATGCTCGCCGGCAACGACTCGGTCGCGCAGGTCAGGCTCGGCTATCGACACACGTGCGCCCTGCTCGTCAGCGGCGATGTCCGCTGCTGGGGCGCCGGCGCGGACGGCCGGCTCGGCTACGGCGACACCAAGAACCTCGGCAACGTGCCCGGTCCGATCGCGCCCCTGGTCGCGGTGGACGCTCTCCCCGGCAAGGTCCGCGCCGTCACGCTCGGGGAGATCCACACCTGCGCGATCGTCGAAGGCGGCGCGGTCCGCTGCTGGGGCGGCGGCCCGGACGGGCAGCTCGCGCGGGGCAACACCGGCTCGATCGGCGACGGTCCCGGCGAGATGCCGCCGATGGACTCGCTGATCTACGACAACCCCTGAGACCGGAGCGATGGACGTGACGATGACGCAGACTCCACCTCGCAGCCGGCCCTTCGCGCTGCTGGCGCTCGCCGCGGCGACCTGCTTCACCGGCGACGGGCTCCTCGGCCAGCCCTGCCAGGCCGACGCCGACTGCAACCCCTTCGGCGACGTCGCCGGCGAGGCGCTCGCGTGCCGCTACAACGTGTGCGGCTACACCCCGAGCTGCGGCGACGCGATCGTCGACGAGGACGTCGAGGCCTGCGACGACGGGGAGGACAACCTCGCCGCCGACTACGCGGACGGCCCCGGCCGCTGCTCCGCGACCGAGTGCGCGCTGCTCCCCTACTGCGGCGACGGCGAGGTCGACGCCCCCTAGGAGGAGTGCGACGACGGCAACGCGGTCGACGTCGACGCGTGCCCCAGCACCTGCAAGGCGGCGGTGTGCGGCGACGGGCTGGTCGGCCCCGGCGAGGCCTGCGACTTCGCCAGCGACCCCGACTGCACCGAGCAGTGCGCCCGCCCGACCTGCGGCGACGGCGCCCTCCAGGGCCTCGAGGAGTGCGACGACGGCAACCAGGACGACGCGGACGACTGCCTGAACGCGTGCCTGAACGCGCGCTGCGGCGACGGCGTCGTCCACCCGCAGCGCGGCGAGGAGTGCGACGACGGCAACGCGAACGACGGCGACGCGTGCGTCGGCGCGTGCGCGGCCGCGGCGTGCGGCGACGGGTTCTTGCAGGTGGGCGTCGAGGAGTGCGACGACGGCAACAAGGACTTCCTCGACGCGTGCGTCGGCGCCTGCGTGCCCGCGGCGTGCGGCGACGGCTACCTGCAGGTGGGCGTCGAGCAGTGCGACGACGGCAACCTCGTCGACGAGGACGACTGCTCGCCGACCTGCAAGCACGAGAACTGCGGCGACGGGATCAAGCAGCAGACCGAGGCCTGCGACGACGGCAACCTGATCGACGGCGACGGCTGCACCTCGATCTGCACCTTCGAGAACTGCGGCGACGTGGTCGTCCAGCCGCCGGAGGAGTGCGACGACGGCAACGCGATCAACACCGACGACTGCGTGAACTGCGAGCTCGCCGTCTGCGGCGACGCGGTGACCCAGGACGGGGTGGAGGAGTGCGACGACGGCAACCCCGACGACGGCGACGCCTGCACCGGCGCCTGCGCGGTGGCCACCTGCGGCGACGGCTTCGTCTTCCAGGGCGTGGAGGAGTGCGACGACGGCAACGGCGACAACGGCGACGCCTGCCTCGACACCTGCGCGCTCAACGTCTGCGGCGACGGCTTCGTCCTGCAAGGCGTGGAGGAGTGCGACGACGGCAACCAGAGCGACCTCGACGCCTGCCTCGCCACCTGCGCGCTCAACGTCTGCGGCGACGGGATCCTCGACACCATCGAAGAGGAGTGCGACGACGCGAACGGCGACGACAACGACGGCTGCGCCAACGACTGCCGCAAGGGCGCGACGGCCCTGTGGTCCGGCCCCACGGCCCGCCACACCTGCGCCCTCCGGGCGGGCAAGATCCGCTGCTGGGGCGTGAATGCGCAGGGCCAGCTCGGCGTCGGCAGCACCGCGAACGTCGGCGACGAGAAGGTCGACCTGCCGCCGGTCGACGTCGACCCCGGGGGCGTCGCGGTCGAGGTCGTCACCTCGCAGTCGCACACCTGCGCGCTCCTCGCCGACAAGTCGGTGCGCTGCTGGGGCCTCAGCTACCTGCTCGGGCGCGGCAACGGCAAGACCGACGACGTCGGCGACGCGCCCGGCGAGATGCCGCCCGCGGATCCGGTGGTCCTCGGCGGTCCGGTCGTGGACATCGCCTCCGGCCAATTCCACACCTGCGCGCTCCTCGAGGGTCCCGCCGGCAGCGTCGTCTGTTGGGGCCAACGGCCAGGGACCGGCTACAAGAGCAAGCAGAACGTCGGATCGCTCGAGACGCCGGCGTCCGTCGGACCGGTGCCGGTGGGGGGCGAGGTCCTGCAGATCACGGCGGGTAGTGGCCACACCTGCGCCCTCTTCAAGGGCCAGTTCGCGGGCAAGGTCCGCTGCTGGGGCGCGAACGGCTTCGGGCAGCTCGGGCTCGGCCACACGAACGACATCGGCGACAACGAAGATCCCCAGGCGGCCCCCTTCCTCGTGCTCGATGAGCCCAACGACCCGGTGGTACACGTCGAGGCGGGGTCGATTCATACCTGTGCGATCCTCAGCAGCGGCAAAGTTGTCTGCTGGGGCTACAACGTCTTCGGTCAGCTCGGAAACTGGGCGGGCGGGGCCAACGTCGGCGATAACGAGCCCCCGAACCCCGCCGGCACGGTGAAGGTGCTCGAGGATGCCGATCAAGTGCTCGGGATGGGCCTCGGCAATTTCCACACATGCGCGCGGCTCTCGGGCGGCACGGTCCGCTGCTGGGGCGGCGGTCCCGAGGGGGAGCTCGGCTACGGCAACACTTCTCCACTCGGCGGCTCGCCGGGGCAAAAGGCGCCCTTCGTCGACCTCGGCGGGTCTGCGCTCGATCTCGTGGCGGGCGTCCAGCACACCTGCGCCCTCCTGAGCGGCGGGCGTGTGCGCTGCTGGGGATACAACCAATTCGGCATGCTCGGGATCGGCAGCACACAAAACATCGGCGACGGCCCGAACGAGATGCCACCGCAGGACGCATTTCTCTACACCAAGCCGAAGTGACGCATGCACCCAGGGCATTTCCATGCTTCGGCCGCGAGGCCGGTCGCCGCGGGCCCTCTTTGCGTCTGGCCCGAGCGGCAGCCTCGATCGTATCCTTGGATTGTGGTGGAACTCGGGCGCGACACCGCGACGCGGCGACCGCCTCGCGTGGTGCACCGGGGGGAAGGGTGAGGAGGACCGTCGTGATCGCAGCGAGGAATCTGCTGGTGGGCCGCCGATTCGGGCGACTGGCGGCGAGGCTGATCGGACTGGTGTTCCTCGGTGGACTCTCCGCGCCGTCGATCGCCTGGTCGGCCGGCTCGCCGGTCGAGGACATGGACGCGGCGAGCGTGACGCTCACCGAGGCGGAGCAGAAGCTCGCGGCGGGGGACGTCGACGGGGCGATCGCCCGATTCGAGGCGGCGCTCGAGCAGATCCCGCCCGATCCTGGGTACGCGCCGACGCGCGCGCAGGTGCTGCTGACGATCGTCGAGGCGCACGAGGCGGGGTTCGCCCGCGACGGTGAGCTCGAGCGACTGAGGAGGGCCAAGGGGTTCCTCGATCGCTACCTCGGGCCCCTCGAGCTGCTCGACGAACAGGGGCGCGCTGCCGCCGAAGAGCGGCGGGTCCGGCTGATCGACGTGATCGCGGCGATCGAGGAGAAGCAGCGCGCTGAGGCGGCTGCGCGCGAGGCGACGGCGAGGCGCGAGCGCGCCGCGCAGGCCCGTCGCGCCGGCCGGACGCTCTCGGCGGCGGGCGCCGTGCTGACCGGCCTCGGCGGCGCGGGGCTGGTGATGATGGCGACGGGGCTCGGCGTGGGGCGATCGACCGACGGGAAGATCGAGGAGGCCAAGGCGGACGCGCTGGCGCGAGGTGACGACTGGAGCTCGCCCTGCGTCGACGACGCGTGCCGCGAGGCGCGGCGCGAGCAGCTCGACCCGCTGCTGGCCCGCGGCTCGGCGAGCAACGTGCTCGTGCTGGTCGGCGCGGTGACTGGGGCCGCGCTGGTGTCGACCGGGGCCGCGCTCCTGGCCCTCGGGCGGCGCAAGAAGAACCAGGCGAAGGCGCTCGAGCTGGCGCCGACGGCCTCGACGACGGGGTTTGGGGTGGTGCTCCAGGGGCGCTTCTGAGACGCGAGGTCCGACGATGATCTGGATGGAGATCGAGATCCGGGCGCAGGGTGAGTCGGTGCGCGTGTCGGCCCGCGGCTGCCGCGGCGAGCGGGCCCGTGAGCAGGAGCTCGGCGGCGGCTTCACGATGGCGAAGCTGCTGGCCTTCCGCGTCGGCGTCGGCAACGCGATCGCGCGGGCCAAGACGATCGAGGGCGACGGGCTCGCGCAGGCGCGAGGGCTCCACGACGCGCTCTTCGCCGGCGAGGTCCGCGACCTCTACGTGCGCCTCTCCGGGCTCGCGTCGGATCAGAAGCAGCGGCTGCTGGTGCGGCTGATGATCGAGGACGCCAACCTGCAGTCCGTGCCGTGGGAGGCGCTGTGCCGGCCGCAGTCGAACCTCGGCTTCCTCGCGTCGGCGGCCGACGTGCTGCTGGCCCGCGGGGTGAACTCGGTCGATCCGTGGCAGCCGCGCGAGCTGCGGCGATCGCTGCTCGTGCTGCCCGTGCTGGCGATCCCGGATCGGTCGGTGCTCGATGGGCTCGAGGCGGTGTTGAAGGAGCACGTCGAGACGGGGGCGGTCGAGCTGCTGCCGGCGATCGAGGGCGACGCGGTGCGCAACCCGGTGCTCTTCGAGCGGCTGCGCTCGGGGCCGAGCCCGCACGTGCTGCA
>CAZMML010000220.1:0-6295 GCA_964567335.1 uncultured Nannocystis sp.
AACGGGCCTCGACCTCGCCGCGGCGCAGCTTGCCGGTCGGCGTGAGCTGCCCGCCGGCGACCGAGAGCTCCTCGCCCACCAGCGCGAAGCGACGGATCGTCTCGAAGCCCGCGAGATCGGCGTTGATCGTGTCGACGTGGCCCTGGATGATCTGCCGCACCCGCGGCGACGCGACGAGATCGGCGAGGCGTCGGCAGCCGAGGCCCTCGGCCCGCGAGCGCGCCAGCATCGCCGCCTCGTCGAGGGCGATCAGCGCCACCACGTAGGGGCGCCGGTCGCCCACGACGAGCGCGTGCCCGACGCCCTCGCAGAGCTCGAGGCGCCGCTCGATCGGCTGCGGCGCGACCTTCTTGCCGGTCGACAGGACGATCAGGTCCTTCTTGCGCCCGGTGATGCTGAGAAAGCCGTCGTGCGGCTCGCCGAGGTCGCCGGTGTGAAGCCAGCCCTGGGGGTCGATCGCGGAGGATGTCTCTTCGGGCATGTTGTAGTAGCCCCGCATCACCCCCGGCCCGCGCACGAGCACCTCGCCGTCGCCCGCGATCCGCAGCTCGCAGCCCGGCATCGCCGGCCCGACGGTGCCGAAGCGGAAGCGATCGGGGCGGTTGACGTTGGTCGCGCCGGTCGTCTCCGAGAGCCCGTAGCCCTCGAGCACGAGCAGCCCGAGCGCGTGGAAGAACTCGATCACCTCGCGAGCAAGCGGCGCCCCGCCGGAGATCAGGAAGCGCAGCCGGTCGCCGAAGCGGCCCCGGATCCGCGAGAAGAAGAGCCGGTCGGCGGCGCTCGCCTTCAGCGCCAGCCCCGCCGGGACCGCCTGGCCGCGCTGCCGGCACATGCTCACCTTGCGCCCGACCTGCAGGCACCACGCGAACGCGGTCTCTGCGATCGCGCCGCCGGCCGCGACCTCGGCCCGGATCTGGGCGTAGAGCCGCTCGTAGGTGCGGGGCACGCCGCCGACGAAGGTCGGCGCGACCTCCAGCAGATCGGCCGAGAGATCGCGGGCGTCGCTGGCGAAGGCCGTGGCCGCGCCCTGCTCGACCGCCCCCCACAGCAGGTGGCGGGCGAACACGTGGGCGAGGGGCAGCGCCAGCAGGTGCTCGTCCGAGGTGTCCGCCGCGATCACGCTCTTGACCGCCCAGGCCTCGTACACCACGTTGCGGTGGCTGAGCACCGCCCCCTTCGGCTGCCCCGTCGAGCCCGAGGTGTACACGATCGTGAAGTCGTCCCCCTGGCCGAGCTCCGCCGCCAGCGCGTCGAGCAGGGGCAACGCCGCCGGCAGCGCCGCCGAGCCCGCCGTCTGGAGCGCGTCGAACGAGCGCCACGAGGGGTCGGCGGGGCCCGTCGGGTCGAAGCAAAACGTGCAGCGCAGCGCCACACGCTCGCGGGCCGGCCACGCCGGGCTGTCGGCGAACGCCAGCGTCGCGCCGCTGTCGCGGAGGATGTGGGCCGCCTGCTCGGGCGCGAGGCTCGGGTAGACCGGCACGCTGACCGCCCCCGCCGCCGCGATCGCCAGGTCCGCGAGCGCCCACTCGACCCGCGTGCGGGCGCAGATCGCGATGCGGTCGCCGCGGGCGACCCCGTGCTCCGTCACCAGCGCGGCGGCGAGGGCGCGGCTGATCTGGAACCAATCACGCCACGTCAGGGTCCGCCAGGCGCCGCGCTCCTTGTAGCGCAAGGCAGGCCGATCGGGCGTCCGCAGCGCCCGAGTGGCGAACATGCGCACGACGTTGGGGTAGCTCGATCCTTCCGCCGGCTGGGGCGTAAAACCAGGGGATGCCATGGAGCGCAGGGCACACCTATCACGGATTGCAGGCCTGCGCGCCAGCGCCTGGCGCGCCTCGCGGGAAGGGCGCGGCTGACGCGCGCGATCGGGCCCCGGCGGCCGCGGATCTGTAGTACACGAATGGGGCCTCGAATGTCCACCCTGGTCGGAAGCCGGCTCGACAAGTATGAGATCCAGAGCGAGGTCGGACACGGCGGCATGGCGGTCGTGTACCGCGGCATCGACACGGTCCTGAGCCGCGAGGTGGCCGTCAAGGTCCTCCACCCGCACATGGCCGGGCGCGAGGAGTCGCGCGCCCGGCTGCGGCGCGAGGCGCTGACCGTAGCGAAGCTGCGACACGAGAACATCCTCGAGATCTACGACTACTCCGGCGAGAACGCGGCAGAGAGCTACCTCGTCACCGAGTTCATCCACGGGATGACGCTCCGCGAGTGGCTCGACACCCGCTGGCGTCCGCGCCCGGCGCTCGCGGCGCTGGTCGTCCACCGCCTCTGCGTCGCCCTCGGCCACGCCCACAAATTCGGGATCGTCCACCGCGACATCAAGCCCGAGAACGTCATGATCCGCAGCGACGGCTGCCTCAAGCTGATGGACTTCGGGATCGCCCAGATGGTCGATCACCAGAAGCTCACCATGACCGGCCAGCTCCTCGGCAGCCCCGCGTACATGGCCCCGGAGCTGATCAGCGGCAAGCCGATCGACGCCCGCACCGACCTCTTCGCCGTCGGCGTCATGCTCTACCAGCTCTCGACCGGCGAGCTCCCCTTCTCCGGCCGCAACCCGCACGAGGTCCTCGCGCGGATCGCCGACGCCGAGTTCACCCGCCCGGGCGCGATCTGCTCGCTCGTCGACGACGAGCTCGAGGCGGTCATCGAACGCGCCCTCGCCCGCGAGCCGGAGCGGCGCTACCAGAGCGCCGAGGACCTCGCGCGGGAGCTCGAGCGCTACCTCGGCGAGGTCGGCGTCGCCGCCAGCCAGGAGGAGGTCACCGCCTACTTCACCGACCCGGAGCGCTACGTCGATCAGCTCGACAAGCGCGTCTGCACCGCGCTGATGACCCGCGCCGAGGCCTCGACGCGGGCCGGCCACAGCGCCCGCGCGATCCGCCTGCTCGGCCGCGTGCTCGAGCTCGAGCGCGACCAGAAGCAGGCCAAGCAGATGCTCTCGCGGCTGCGGACGCGCGAGCGGACGATCCGCCGGATCGCCCTCGGGGGCGCGGTGCTCGTCGGCACCGCCGGCGTCAGCGGCGGGGTCGTCTTCCTGTCGATGATGCCGCCGCCCGCGGAGGAGCTCGGCGCACTCGACGAGGCGCCGACCCCGAGCGCGCCCCGGCCCGTGATCCCGCGCGAGCCCGAGAAGCGCCCGCCCGCGGTCTCCGACCCCGGGCCGCCCGCGGATCAACCGACGCCGCCCTCGACGCCGCGCGATCCGCCTGGCGATCCGCCCGGTGTCCGCAAGACGTTGCCCCGCCCGGGCGACCCCACCAAGACGAACCCGCGACCCGTCCCCTCGGGCGCCGTGACCTGCCGCGTGCGCGTCGAGGGGATCCCCGTGCCGATGCTGCCCGACTACACCCTCGGGATCGGCGGCCAGGAGGTCCAGCTCAAGGGAGATCTGGGCGAGTTCCCGATCACCGGCGAGCGGGTCACGATCCGGCTCTTGGGTCAACGCTACGGTGGTTACAAGGACGTCTCGCGCGAGACCTGCGCCGCGGGGACGGTCGTCGTGCTCGCAGCGACCCCGCGACCGGCCCAGATCGAGTTCATCAACTACCCCCCGGACACCACCGTGCGCTGCGTCAGCGGCCCCTGCCCGATCGTCACGCCGCACCTGCTGGCGAGCGCCAAGTACCCCCCGGTGCGCCTCGGCGACCAGGTCGAGGCGCGCCTCACCTTCGAGGTCAAGGCGCCCGGCCACGTCACCAAGCAGATGTCCTTCAGCGTCCACCCGGGCGTGAACAAGCCGGAGCCGATCAACCTCGCGGAAAATCCGCGCTAGCATCCGGGCAGCATGGGTCGCCTCCTCTGTACCCTCGCCCTCGTGGTCGCCGCGGCGGCCCCTCCGGCCCACGCGCGCCCGGCGGGGCCCCGTGAGGCCCCCGTGGGCGAGCCGGTGACCGAGGCGGAGAAGGTCAACGCCGCGATCCAGGCCTGGGGCAAGGGTGATTGGGCCAGGGTGCGGGCCCTGCTCGAGCCGCTGCTGCAGAGCGGCGCCCGGCTCAGCGATCCTCTGCTCGAGGAGACCGCGCTCCGCTACCTCGCCGACGCGACGATCAACGACGCCAGCCTCGCCGATCTGCGGACCGAGCTGGCGACCGAGTACCTCACCCGCCTGCTCGACTCGGCGCCCGACTGGCGCCCGCCCGACATCCACAGCCGGCCCTTCATCGAGCTCTACAACCGCCTCCGCGAGGAGCGGAGCCTGAGCAAGATCAACACCTGCCGGGCCGAGGCGGCGGCCTGCCACGCCGACAAGGACCAGCTCCAGGCGCGCCTGGACCGGCTGAGCCGCGACCACACGGCGCTCCAGAAGTCCTACTCCGAGCAGGAGGTCGAGGTCCGCGAGAAGGTCGCCCGCAACCGCGCGGTCGCGCTGATCCCCTTCGGCGTCGGCCACTTCTATAACGGGCGCAAGGGGCTCGGCGCGGCCTTCGTCGCCACCGAGGTCGCGGTCGGGATCGCCGCCTTCGGCCTCCTCCTCTACCGCCTCTCGGTCTGCGATCGGACGATGGGCTTCCAGAACGGGTCGCTCAAGTGCACCGGCGATCGCGACCAGATCCTCGCCGCTCGCAACGCCGAGCAGACGATGGGCATCATCTTCTTCTCGATGCTCGCCCTCGACGTCGTCGTCGCCCAGCTCACCTTCCGCACCTCGATCACGGTCAAGAAGTCGCGGGTGCGGCGGAGCGAGCTCGACAAGCTCGACGAGCCGGCCCCCCGGGGCGGGAGGCGGGCGGCCCCGGCCCCGGCCCCGGCCCCGGCCCCGGGGCCCCCGCGCGCCCGCCACCGCACCCATGATATCCTGCGCCTGACGCCGGTCCCCGCGCTCCTCCCAGGAGGCGGCGGTCTCGGCCTCGACGTGCGCTTCTGACCTCACGGCGGATCCATGCCCCATTTGCAGTACTCGGGCCCCGACGGCACCACTGTCCGCAAGGACATCCGACGCAAGCTCCTCCAGATCGGCAGCGCGAGCGACTGCGAGGTCCAGCTCCGCGGCCCTGACGTCGCGTCGTCGCACTGCACCTTGGTCAACGAGGGCGGCACCTACAAGGTCGAGTCCTCGAGCCGCAGCGCGGTCTTCTTCGTGGCCGGCAAGAAGGTGCGGGAGCACGTCCTCCGCCACGGCGACGTCTTCGTCATCGGCGGGATCGAGATCACCTTCTCGACCCTCGACCCGCCGGCGCCGGCCGCGGACCCCGAGGCGGCGAGCAAGCTCCAGATCGAGGCGCTCCGCAACCTCCAGCACTTCTCCGACCTGCTCTCGCGCTCGGAGAGCAGCGTCGAGAGCCTGCTCTCCGAGCTGATCGACCAGGTCATCGTCCTCACCGGCGCGAAGAAGGGCTTCTTGGTCCTGACCGAGGGCGATCGCTACGTGGTCAAGGTCGCCCGCGGCCTCGAGCGGCAGCCGGTCGACGATCCGGAGCAGCTCCTCAGCGACACCATCATCCGCGAGGTGATCACCTCGCGCGAGCCCCGGATCATCAGCGACGCGCTGAGCGACGTCCGCTTCCAGAACAGCCTCTCGGTGATGAACCTGCGGCTCAGCTCGGTGATGTGCGCGCCGATGGTCGTCCGCGGCGATCTGATCGGCCTCGTCTACGTCGGCAACAACTCCGCCGTGAGCCTCTTCAAGCCGCACCAGCTCGAGGTCCTGCGGGTCTACGCCGCCCAGGCCGCGCTGGCGATCAAGACGGCCCAGACCTTCGGCGAGCTGCGGCGCGAGACCGCGGGCCTGCAGAAGCGCCTCGACGACTTCAAGTTCGGCCAGATCATCGGCTCGTGCCCGCAGATGATCGAGGTCTTCAAGCGGGTCGAGAAGGTCGCCGGCACCGACATCAACATCCTCATCACCGGCGAGACCGGCACCGGCAAGGAGCTGATCGCCCACGAGCTGCACGTCCGTTCGCCGCGGAGCAAGGGCCCGCTGGTGACCGTCAACTGCGGCGCGATCCCCGAGAACCTGATCGAGTCGGAGCTCTTCGGCCACATCAAGGGCGCCTTCACCGGCGCCGTGGCGAACCAGATCGGCAAGTTCCAGGCCGCCGATCGCGGCACGATCTTCCTCGACGAGATCGGCGAGATGCCGATGCCGCTGCAGGTCAAGCTCCTGCGCGTCCTGCAGGAGCGCCAGATCCAGCGCGTCGGCGACAGCAAGAGCCAGCCGATCGACGTCCGCGTGGTCGCGGCGACCAACCGCGACCTCGCCAAGGAGGTCGCGGGCGGCCGCTTCCGCGAGGACCTCTTTCATCGCCTCAACGTGATCGACATCCGCCTCCCGCCGCTGCGCGAGCGCGGC
>CAZMML010000221.1:0-6293 GCA_964567335.1 uncultured Nannocystis sp.
CCGTTCGTGGCCGAGCACCCCTGGAACCTCCTCCTGATGGTCGTCCACGACGACTTCTCGTACGAGCTCCTGACCGTCCCTGCCGAGATCTGCCCCTACGGGATCGCCGTCGACTCGAAGGGCTATGTGTGGATCGGCGGCTACCAGACCTACAGCGGCCGCTACGACCCGATGATGCAGAAGTGGGACCTGGTCCAGGCCCAGGGGCTCGGGATCCAGGAGGACGCCCAGGGCAAGCTCTGGCTCGGCGCGTTCGGCCAGAACGCCGTGATCGAGATCGACGGCGACACCCTGCAGGTGCTCAGCACCACGGCGGTGCCGACGACCGGTCAGTCGAAGGGGATCAGCATCGACTTCTTCGGCTACGTCTGGGTCGTCAGCGACGCCGGCACCACCGCCGTGCGGCTCGACCCGATGACCAAGCAGTTCAAGACCTACACCGGCCTCACCGACCCCTACAGCTACAGCGACATGACCGGTTGGGGCCTCAAGAACGCGTCGATCCCCCAGTAGGCGGGGCCCCGCGCCGTGGCGCGCGGACCCGCCCGCGTGCTAGCTTGGCGCCATGAATATCGAGGACATCGAAGACGCGCGAGAGGCCACGGACGACGATCTGGCGGTCATCCGCGCCGAGGAGCACGAGAGCATCCATGACGCGAGCGAGACACGCGTCGTCGACGGCCCCCTGGAGGTGGTCGGGGCGCTCGACGTCACGGGCGGCGCGCTCATCGTCAAGGGCGACCTGACGGTGACGGGCTACCTGTCGAGCGACGAGACCGGCATGCTGATCGTGACCGGCGCGCTGCGCTGCAAGAACCTCTACCTCGAGGGCGATCTCGAGGTCCACGGGGACGCCCACGTCGAGCAGGTCGTGTTCGGCTACTACGAGGCCGGCGTGAGCTACTTCTACGGCGACCTCGAGGCCGAGCTGCTCCTGCTCGGCAACCACGCGCACGAGATCGAGCCGGACAGGCTGAAGGCGCGCCACACGATCAAATTCTGCAACTTCAAGTCCCACAGCGGCGACGTCGAGCCCTCGCAGGTGCTCACCGACGAGGCGCTCGCCGCGGTCGGGCCGCTCCTCGGGATCGAGGCGCCCGCCGGCGGACGGCGGACCCACGAGCTGCTCAAGGCGGGGGCCTTCCTGCGACGCAAGGCCTCCTAGCCGCGCCCGTCGCCGGCTCAGAACACGGAGACGGCCACCGTGCCGAGGTAGCCCTTCAGCCCGCCCGGCTGGCACAGGTTCATCCCCTGGCCGCCGTTGAAGGAGAGCTCCTTCGACTTGTCCCACTCCGCAAAGTTGCGGGCGCCGCTGGCGCCCAGGAAGGGCATGGCGACGAGGCTCGGCAGGACCTGGAGCTCAGGGAAGAGCGCGAAGCCGTAGCCGTCCGCGAGGCTCATGGGACACACGGGCATCATGGGCAGCGTCGTCCCCCGGCCGAACGCGAGGAACCAGTACTTCTTGTCCGTGAAGTAGTCCTGCAGCGGAACGAGCTTGGTGTGCTTGGTGCCGTCCCATTGGTTCTGCAGGGTGCAGAGCGGTGACGGGCACGTGAGGTGGTCCGTCGTCCAGGTCCAGTTCGCGGGCTTCATCCCGGCGGCGAGGAGCGTGACGCCCTGCGCGTCGAGGAGGGTCACCGCCACCCGGGTCCCGGCGGCGGTGGCGCAGGGCTTGAACCAGTCCGCGCCGCCGTCGACGTCCGCCGTGTCCGCCTTGTTGGTGAAGCGGTAGCAGGACTTGATCTTGCAGCCGTCCTGGCACATCCCCGCGAACTCGTTCGCGAAGGGCTCGACGCCGGGCTCGCACTCCTCCTCGTCCGGGCTCCAGATCCCGTCCCCGCAGGTGCTCTTGCACGCGGCGCACCCGTCGAAGCTGACGCCGTTGAGCGGCTCGCACTCCTCCCCTGCCGCCTCCTGCACGAAGCCGTCGCCGCACGCGGCGTGCTCGCACTTCGTGGTGCAGAGGTCGGTCTCGTCGCCGTTCCCGTCGTCGCACGCCTCGATGTTGGCCTGCACGAAGCCGTCGCCGCACACCGCGATGGTGCAGTCGTTGGTGCACTCGTCGGTGTTGTCGCCGTTGGCGTCGTCGCACGCCTCGCCTGGGCCCACGACCCCGTCCCCGCAGGACGGCGGCGGCGCGGTCGTGCCGCTGCCAGAGGTGCTGGCGGACGGGTCGCCCGTCGACGGATCGATGCTCGTCGACGTCGGCGCGTCGGTCGTGGACGCGGCGGACGTCGTGGACGACGTGGACGACGTGGACGACGTGGACGTGGACGTCGTGGATGTCCCGCTCCCCGTGCCGGACGCGCTCGACCCGCTGCTCGCGCCCTCGGTCCCGGTCCCCGCGGTCAAGAAGCCCGGGTTGTCCGTCCAACACCCGCACGCGAGCGCGCCCCACACCGCGGCCACACTTCGAAAGCCAAGCATCTCCTCAAAGTAGCGGCGGCGCCGCCCGCCGCAACAGCCTGTCGTTAGCTCGTCGGCGCGGAGACGCTCACCCGCGCGAAGACGGGCTCGCTACCCGCCGTCCTCGTCTTCCTCTGGCTCGACGAGCGTGGCGTTGAAGGCCGCGAAGGATGGAGCCACGAGGACCTGCGCGTCGCTGTCGTGGCGCCACCACCACAGGCCTGGGCCGCGCTGCGGGTCGTAGATGAGCTGGTCGCCGCTCCCGTCGCCCGCGATCGCCAGGACCGGGCGGCCGATCGACGCGCTCACCCGGACCGCGTTCTTCTCGAGCTCGTAGACCTCCTTGCGGTCGCCCGCGTGGTAGTAGCACTCGAGGACGAAGCGCTCCCCGTCCGCGTCGAAGGCGGCGCGCCGCGGACAGCCGCCGTTCTGGGTCTGCAGGAAGACGCGGTAGTCCGGCGGCAGGGGGGCGCCGAGGAGCGCCTCGATCTCCGCCAGGCGCGCGTCGCTCGCCGGCGGCCGCGGCCGGATCAGGCCCATGTACGAGAAGCTCTGGGCGCCCCCGCGCGGCGCACCGCCTCCGACGGGCGACGCGGGCTCGGGCTCGGTCTTCGCCGCGGTCGCAGCGGTGCGCCTCCGCTTGGCGACCTTCTTCACGGAGGATCGCCCCTCGCTCGTCGCCTTCTTCGCGGTCGCGGGACGGCGCGTCGTCGTCTTCTTCGCAGGAGACTTGGTGGCCTTCGCTCGTGAGGTCATGGGCTGGGGGCGAGGATACCCGCAGCGCCGCTCCCCGGGGCCCGTCACGCCGCGCTACCATGGGCGGGGGAGGAGTGACGATGGGAGCTCCGAAGCGACGCGCGCGACGGACGGTCAAGACGAAGATCCGCGCCGGGGAGTCCGACGCGTTCCCGGCCAACATGTGACGGGGCGCCCTCAGGTGGCGAGGGGGAGCGGACGACGCACTCGCCCGTCGGCCTCGCGGGCCCGCGTGTACTCCTCGAGCAGGCCGGCGTAGTCCGCCGCCGTGTAGGGGGCGATCAGCTCGGCGATCGGGTTCGACTTGCGGTAGGGCCGCAGGCCGAGGTCCATGAGCATCACGTCGAGGTACTGGTGGAAGCGGGTGTTCGTCGCGCACGAACGCGAGGGCTCGAAGAGGATGTGCTCCCGCTTCCACGCCCGGATCTCCTCGACCGCCCGCTCCATCGCCTCGACCGCGGGCAGCTCGAGGTCCCCGCGGAGGAGGGCGCAGAGCCACAGGGTCGCGACCTCGACGCCCGGCACGTGGAGGAAGCCGTGGTTATAGCCGGCGAAGGCGACGCGGGGGATCCGCGGGTGCAGCAGGTGGCGGTAGAGCTGGACGCCGTCCGGCTCGCGCTCGAGGAGCTCACGGTAGAGCGGCGGCATGAAGGGGAAGCGCGGCGACGAGAAGCCGGTCGACAGCACCACCAGGTCGCACTCGATCTCGCGCCCGTCCGCGAGTCGGAGCGCCGAGCGGGTGAAGCCGACCGGCTCCCCCCGGTGCGGCTCGATGCGCCCCGCGGCGACCAGCGGGAAGTAGTTGTCCGGGGCCAGCGCCGCGGCCGAGCGCATTTCGAAGGGCAAGGACGAGGTCGGACGGAGCTGCGCCAGGCGCCGACGGGCCGCCGGATCGCGGCGACCCAGGCGCTGGATCGGCAGCCGCATCACCGCGCCGATCGCCGACCAGAAGCCGCGCACGAGCGGCGCGAGGCGCTCGTGCAGGAGGCGCTCGCCGGCGCCCGGGTGGACCCACGAGGGCAGCATCACGGTGCTCGCGCGGCAGAACACCAGGTTGGAGGCGTGGACGCCGAAGAGGACCCGCGGGATCAGCCAGCGCGGCGCTCGGAAGACGTGGTCGACCTGGGCCCCGCGCTCGGCGGCGAAGGCGGCCATGTCGACGGCGCTCTTGCCGAAGCCGACGACGACGACCCGCGCCGCGTCGAGCTGGCCGAGGTCGTGGACCTCGCGGTCGGTGATCACCCGGCCGGCGAAGCGCTCCTGATCCATCAGCGCGAGCCGGTGCGGCTCGCCGCTGTACTGGCCGATCGCCGCGACCACGAAGTCGAAGCGCTCGCGCCCCACAGAGTCGGGGCCGCGGACCTCGAGCTCCCACCCCGCGGGGAGCTCGCGCATGGTCAGGACCTCGTGGCGCGGGCGGAGATCGACGCCGAAGCGCGCGACCGCGGCGTCGAGGTAGGCGAGGATCTGCTCGCGCGTCGGGTGCAGGTCGGGGGGGCTCGGCCACGGGAAGTCCGAGAGCCGGTAGTGCTCCGAGATGTTCTGCAGCCGGACCCCGGGGTAGCAGAGGTTCCAGATCCCGCCCGCTCGCTCGCCCCGTTCGAATACGACGACCTCGTGGCCGAAGTGGAGCAGGACGCGGGCCGCCGCGATGCCCGAGATCCCGCCGCCGATGACCGCGATCCGCATGGTCGGGCTTTGTAGCACGCGCCGGTCGATCCGCCTCGCGGGCGGGCGCGCGCGTCGTCGGGTGAGGTGAGGCGCCGCGGCCCGGCGCCGCGGCCCGCTCACCCGCCCGCGTCCGCCCACGCGAGCGCGACGAGGAGCGGCAGGTGGTCCGAGCCGAGCTCGGGCCCGAGCGCCCGCGAGACCGCGACGAGCGCGCCGTCGTGCAGGCAGTGGTCGATGGCGATCTGCAGCAGCGCCTGTCCCGCGGGCCAGCTCGTCTGCAGGCCCAGGCCCCGCTGCGAGTCGACCAGGTCCGCCTCCGCGACGAGCGCCCGCAGCGGCGCGCTGAAGGGGCTCGCGTTGAGGTCGCCGAGGACGATCGGGGCGCGCCCCGCGGCCCGCTGCGCCAGCGCCCAGCGGCCCGCCGCGGCGAGCTGCGCGTCGCGCCGGGCCGCGTAGTCGGCGCGGACCGGCGGCAGCGTGTGGACGCCGAGGAGCGCCGCCGGGCGCCCGCCGAGCTCGATCTCCGCGCTGATCGCCGGGATCCCGGGCGTCAGCTCCTCCGCCGCCACGCGCAGGACCTGGCCCGCCCCGCGGCGCTCGAGCAGCGCGATCCCGAAGTTGTCGCCGCGGGGGATCACCAGCCGCGGCTCATACCCGGGCAGGTCCGCGAGCGCCTCGGCCCAGCGGGCGTCGACCTCCTGCACGAGCACCAGGTCCGCGCCCGAGGCCGCGATCCACTCGCGGACCTCCTCGTGCCGCGGGTTCGAGCTGAGCACGTTGAAGTGCAGCGCGCGGAGGACCGGCGGCCCCGCGGCGGGCCGCGACCCACACCACAGCGGCGCGAGCTGGACCCCCTCGAGCGCGAGCAGCAGCCCCGCCGCGAGCGCGGCCCAGCGCAGCCGCAGCGCCAGCGCCAGCGCCAGCGCCGCCGCCGCCGCGAGCAGCTCGGCGATCGCGGACGAGGGCTGAGCCATGGAGTAGAGGCCGACCACCGCCGCGTGGAGGTGGAGGAGGAAGCGCAGCCCGTCGCCTGGCTCGAAGTCGAGGAAGCGGCGCTCGAGCGCCGCCCCGGCCTGCGCGCTGCGGGCCGCGAGCTGCTGCTTGAAGTGCAGCACCGCCGCCGGCACGGTGTTCTGCTCGAGCACCACGTGGAGGATCGCCAGCAGGCGCGTGAGCTGCTCGCGCCGGACCAGCGTCGAGGTGAGCAGCTCGGCGAGGTCGGCCGGGGGGAGGAGCGCGGTCTCGCGGGCGAGCGCCGCCTCGACCTCGCTGAACCAGTCGGAGAGCTCCTCCGAGAGGAGCTGCAGGAAGAGCTCCTCCTTGGTGCGGAAGTAGAGGTAGACGGTGCCCTTGGCGAGGCCGGCGCCGTGGGCGATCTCCGCGACGGTCACCTCGCCGTAGGGTTGGGCGGCGAAGGTCGACGCGGCTGCGCGGAGCAGGTCTCGTCGCCTCGACTCCTT
>CAZMML010000222.1:0-1777 GCA_964567335.1 uncultured Nannocystis sp.
GCACGACATCGCCGACGTCGTGCTCCGCCTGCACCACCGCGCGAGCACCCTCGCGTCGGAGGGCCAGGGCCTCTTCACCCCGAGCTGCGGCTGAAAGGCACCCCTCATGTCCGACCTCAAGCGCCACCTCTGGTTCCTGAGCAAGACCCCCGCGCTCGCCGCCCTGCCGCCCGCCGCGCGGACGCAGATCGCCAGCGCCACGGACCTCCGCGAGCGTCCGCGCAAGACCTGCCTCTACCGCGCCGGCGAGGTCGCCGATCACGTCTACTGCCTCCACGGCGGCCGCGTCACGGCGCTCCGCGCCGCGGAGGGCTCGCGCGCGGTCACCCTCGGCATCTACGGGCCGGGCGACGTCTTCGGCGAGTCCTGCCTGTGGAACCCCTCGCCGCGCGAGCATGACGCGGTCGCGTCGACCTCGGTGCTCTACGCCGCGATCCCACGCGCCCTGCTGCGCCTGCTCCTCGACGAACACCCGGCCGCCGCGCTCCTACTCGCCGAACAGGCCATCGCGCGGCGCGAGCTCGTGATCCGACGTCTCAGCGTCGCCATGAGCACCAGCGTGCGGGCTCGCCTCGCCGATCAGCTTCTCGCGCTCGCCGAGTTCGGATCAGACCTCCCGGAGGGCCGCGCGCTCGCCCTCTCGCTGACCCACCACGAGCTCGCCGCGCTGATCGGCACCACCCGCGAGACCGTCTCAGTCGAGCTCCAACGGCTCCGCCGCGAGGGCCTCGTCCTCACGCGACGCCGCCAGATCGTCCTGCGCGACCTCCCCCGGCTGCGCGCGCAGGCCCGCGACTGCAGCACGCGCGCGCCGCCGCGAACACGCGCCCCCGGCCTCGCGCGCGTGCCCGTTTCGCTGGCCTCGAGGGCCCTCCACGCACCCTGACGTGACCTCGCAACCTCGCGCTCGCGCGCCGCGCCGTCGCTGCGCATCACGTCGCGTACGCGGCGCATGACCGCGACGCTCCCACCTTCGGACCTCCCCATGCACCTCCGTCTCCCCCTCCTGCTCGCGCTGACGCTCGTCGCCCGCACCTCGCAGGCCGACACCAGCGCGACCCTATCCACCGCGATCAACCTCCCCAAGGGCCCCGCCTCGCTCGAGGGCTTCGGCCAGGGCTACGACACCAGCCCCGCGAGCGGCCTGCCGACGCTCCGCTACGCGCTCGAGGTCCCGCCCGGGCGCGCCGGCCTGGCCCCGGCGCTCGCACTTCGCTACGACGCCGCCGACGGCGCGGGCACGCTCGGCCTCGGCTGGTCGCTCGGCCTGCCCGCGATCGAGCGTTCGCTCCGCACGGGCGTCCCAACCCCCGACGTCCCCGCGACCTGGACCCTGCGCGGACTCGGGGGCGGTGAAGAGCTCGTCGAGGTCGAACCCGGCGTCCTCCGCGAGCGTATCGAACAGGGCCCTCCTTTCGTCGTTCGCCCGCTCCCTGGCGGCGCGATGTCCGTCCTCGCGACCGACGGCACCGGCTACCTCTTCGGCCTCACGGACGAGGCGCGCCTCGGCGGTGACACCGGCCTCTTCCGCCTCGAGCTCTCGGCGATCACCGACGTCCACGGCAACCGCATCGACTTCGATTACACGCACGAGCCCGGCAGCGACGCCCCGCTGCTCTCGGCGATCACCTACAACGAGGGTCGCGCCGCCGTCCGCTTCCGCTACTACGACGGCAAGGCCTGGTCCGACACGTTCGATTCCGCCGGGTCCGGCGGCCTCCCCGTGGCCATCGAGGTCGGCGTGTGGGTCGCCTCCGGCGGCCCCGCCGTCGCCGCC